>JAVJSI010000011.1 GCA_040219515.1 Acidimicrobiales bacterium | reverse complement strand
CAAGGCCGCTGACGTCGGCGCCGACCTCGTCGGCAAGGTCGAAGCGGGCATTCCGGAAGACGATCCTCGCAACCCGGCCACGATCGCCGACAACGTCGGCGACAACGTCGGCGACGTCGCCGGCATGGGCGCCGACCTCTTCGAGTCCTACGCCGGATCGATCATCGCCCCGGTTGCTCTCACCGCCTTCGCGGGTGGCGGCCTGGCGGCTGCCGACGCGGACAACGCCGGCATCATCGAGTTCCTCGTGTTCCCGATGGCGATCGCCTTCGTGGGCATGGTCGCCTCGATCATCGGATCCTTCCTGGTGAAGGGCGGCGACAGCACCGACAGCAAGGCGCTCAGCAAGGCGCTGCACATGGGCACCAACGTGGCCATGGGAATCACGATCGTGGGAACGATCGGTGTTGCGTACTGGATGTTCGGTGACATCGCCGATACCGCCGACGGCAATCCGATCGGTCTTGCGATCAGCGTGATCGGCGGCCTCGTCATCGGTTGGGCACTCGGCAAGACCGCCGAGTACTACACCTCCGATCACTTCGGCCCGGTCAAGAAGATCGCCGCGCAGACCGAGACCGGTCCTGCCACGACGATCCTCTCGGGCATCAGTGCTGGCATGATCTCGGTCGCTACTTCGGTCGTGTTGATCCTTGCCGGTGTGGGCATCGCCTACTGGGGCGGCGAATTGACCCTCGGTGACGGTGGCGGCATCTACGGCATCGCGGTAGCCGCCATCGGCATGTTGGCCACCACCGGCGTGGTTGTTTCGGTCGACGCCTATGGCCCGATCGCCGACAACGCCGGCGGCATTGCCGAAATGGCCGGGCTCGACCCGTCCGTGCGTGAAGTGACCGATGCGCTCGACTCCCTCGGCAACACCACCGCGGCAATCGCCAAGGGCTTCGCCGTCGGCTCGGCGGCGCTCACCGCACTGGCGCTGTTCAAGAGCTTCGAATTCGCGGTCCTGCAGGAGGGCGGCACGCTCAACCTCGACATCGGCGAGGTCGACGTTTTCATCGGCCTGTTCCTCGGCGCCGGTCTGCCGTTCCTGTTCGCGGCCCTCACGATCGACGCCGTCGGTCGCGCTGCCGGTGTCATGATCGAAGAGGTTCGTCGACAGTTCCGGGAGATCCCGGGCCTGCGTGAGGGCAAGGAGGGCGTCGTGCCCGACTCCGCCCGTTGCGTGGCGATCTCGACCGACGCCTCACTCAAGGAGATGATCATCCCCGGTGCCCTCGCCGTGGTCGTCCCACTCGCCGTCGGCTTCATCGACGTCGATGCCCTTGGTGGTCTCCTCGCCGGCGCGCTGGTGACGGGCTTCGCGCTCGCCATCTTCATGGCCAACGCCGGTGGCGCGTGGGACAACGCCAAGAAGTACATCGAGGCCGGCGCCCATGGTGGCAAGGGCAGCGAGCAGCACAAGGCCGCCGTGGTCGGCGACACCGTCGGTGATCCGTTCAAGGACACCGCGGGCCCGGCGATGAACATCCTCCTCAAGGTGATGACCATCGTCTCGTTGGTGTTCGCCAGCGCCTTCGTCTGAGCCGACCGGCCCGACGAACCGATCTGATCCACCGGACGGGAGCCCCCCGGGGGCTCCCGTCCCGCGTTCGGGCCATTCGGCCCCTTTCACGTTTGGCCCACGCCGCTACCGTGCGAACGGTGAGCGACACCGCAGCGGCCCGCCAGGCGATTCGACGTGCGCTGCGACAGCAGCGGGCCGACCTCGACGACGACGACCAGGCGGCCGCCTCGATGGCCGTGATGGCGCGACTGGCCCGTGTCCCCGTGCTCCGCCGGGCCGACACCGTCGCCGGCTATCGCGCCGTTCGAGGCGAACTCGACATCGACGCGGCGCTCATCCTCGTCGCCGAACGCGGCGCCACCGTGACGGTGCCGCGGGTCATCGGTGAGCACCTCGAGTTCGTCGTCTGGGACACCGATCACGTCCTCGCCGATGGCGCGTTCGGCATCCCCGAGCCGGCGCACGGCCCGTTGCTCGCCCTGCGCAACCACGACGTCGTCCTCGTACCCCTCGTGGCCTTCGACGGCGCCGGCCATCGCCTCGGACAGGGGGGCGGCTTCTACGACCGGGCCCTGGCCGGTTGCGGGGATCGCCGCCCGACGGTGATCGGCATCGCACACGGCTTCCAGGAGGTCGATGCGATTCCGACAGAAGCCTGGGACATCGGGCTCGACGCGGTGATCACCGAGGACGAGGTACGCGAGTTCCGGCCCGGCGCGCTCGACCCCGCGGTCCCGGACCCCGGGATCTGACCCGAGCGACGCAGAAGGGGCTAGAAAAGAGCAGTGCACGTGATTGTCGTCGGAGCCGGTGAAGTCGGCTCGTATGTGGCCGAACGACTCAGCCGCGAGGGCCACGACGTCGCCGTCGTCGAGCTCGACGCCCTCCGCCTCCGTGCACTCAGCGACGATCTCGACGTCCTGACGGTCCAGGGGAGCGGCACCCATCCCGCCACGCTGCGCCGTGCCGGAGTCGAACAGGCCGAGCTCCTGGTCGCCGTCACCAGCAACGACGAGGTGAACCTGATCTCGTCGCTGCTCGCCAAGTCGCTCGGCGTCGAGCGCACCATCGTGCGCATTGAGGCGCCCGAACTCCGCGGCGCCGACGCCGAGGGCGTTCGCCTGGCGTCGGGCGCCGATCTCGTGATCGATCCCGACGCCGAGGCGGCGGCCGAGGTCCTCGAGCTGCTCGACTTCCCCGGGGCCGATGAGGTCGCCTACATGGCGGGCGGTGAGGTCATCGTCATCGGCGCCCGCCTCCCGGCTGACGCACCGCTCATCGGACGCTCCCTGAAGGACATCGGCGAGGAGTTCGAGCCCGACTGGGACTTCGTCGTCGGTTCGATCGGTCGTGGTGAGGAGACCGTCATCCCTCGCCGAGACCACCGCCTGGAGCCGGGCGACCACGTTCGTGTCGCCATCAAACGGCGGGCCCGACGGATGGTCACCGAGCTCCTGGGGCTCGAACGGGCCAGCCTGAACCGGGTCATGCTCCTGGGCGGTGGCCGCACCGCCGAGATCCTGGCCGAGAAGCTCACGAGCCGAGGGGTCGAGGTCGTCATCGTCGAGCGCAACCCGGTTCGGGCCCGCGTTCTCGCCGAACGCCTCGACGACACGCTCGTCCTCGAGGGCGACATCGCCGATGCCGACCTGCTCGAGGAGGCCGACGTCGGCCGCTACGACATGGTCGTCGCCCTCACGGGTGAAGACGATGCGAACATCCTGGCCTGCCTCTATGCGAAGGCTGCGGGGGCAGGCGAGACCGTCGCCGTCGTGCACCGCCTCGCCCTGCTCACGCTCCTCGGCCAGGCCGGCATCGACGTCGCCCTCTCTCCTCGCACCGCCACCGCCAACGGCGTGCTGCGATTCGTTCGGGGCGACGTCACCGCCGTCGCCACCTTCCTGCAGGGCGACGCAGAGGTGATCGAGCTCGAGATCGCCCCGAAGAGTCCCGCCGACGGCGCCCTCGTCAAGGACCTCGGCCTGCCGAAGGACGTCCTCATCGGTGCGTTCGTGCGCGACGGGAAGGCGCAGATCGCCCGCGGTCGTAGCCGCCTTCGCGGCCGGGACCACATCGTGGCCTTCGCCATTCCCGGCGCGGTCGACGAGGTTCACCGAGTCCTGGGGTGAGCAAGCGCAGCCTGCCGGGCACACCGAGGGACCGGCTCGCTCTCGGTCGTCCGGTGCGCTCGTCCTACACGCGCCTCGCCATCGCCGACGGCGTCTACGCCCTGGGCTTCCTCAGCGTGGTCTGCGGGCTCCTCGGCGCCTGGGACGACGCAGGCGATGCGCTGGTGCTCGTCATCGCCGGCGCCGGCGCGCTGCTCGTCGGTCATCTCACCCGTGGTTCGCTGTCGCTCGCCGCCCGTCCGGTGCCGGGTCGGATACTCGTAGCCCTCGCCCTCAGCTGGCTCGTTCTCGTGGTCCTCGGCACCCTCGTGTATCTGGCCACCGGCACGATCGAGCGCGTCGACAACGCCTTCGTCGAAGCGGCGGCCGGCTTCAGCACGGTGGCGATGACCACCGTCGACCCCACCGAACTCACCCTGCCGATGCAACTCTGGCGGGGGGCCACACAGTGGCTCGGCGGCCTGATCGGCGTGGTGGTCGGCGTCGTCGCGCTGCCGCTCGCGTTTCGCGGCACCCAGCTCAACGCGACCGCATCTCATCAGACGTCGGACCGACTGGCGCCGACACCGACCATCGGCGGCCGCCGCGTCGCGATCGTCTACTCGCTCCTCACGGGTGTCCTCGGCATCGGCTATATCGTCACGGGCCTGGGCCCCCGCGACGCCGCCGTGCACGCCATGACCACGATCTCCACCGGTGGCTTCTCCTCACAGCTCGACTCGTTCGCCGGATTCGGCACCGGACCGCGCACCGTCGCCACCCTCGGCATGATCGTCGGCGGATCCAGCTTCTTCGTGATCTGGTGGATCATTCGCGGCCGACTCCGCCCGGTCTGGCGCAGCACCGAGCTTCGGCTCTACCTCGGGCTACTCGCGTCAGGTGCGATCACGATCGCTCTCGGCGCCGACGACATCAGCATCCTCGACGCGAGCTTCACGGCCGCCTCGGCGCTGAGCACCACCGGCTACGCGGTGGGCGACTGGACCGTGTTCGACGACGCGCTGCTGGTGGTCCTGCTCGTGTTGATCAGCACCGGCTCGATGGCGTCCAGCGCCGGTGGCGGGCTGCGGGTGGTGAGGGCGTGGACGCTCGTCGGGTTCGCCCGACGCGAGCTGCGTCGTCAACTCGACCCGCACTCCATCGTCGTGGTGAAACAGGCCGATGCACCCATCGGGGAACGAATACTCGAACGCACCACCGGATATCAGATCGCGCACATCGGTTTGTGCGGCGTGGCGGCATTCGCCCTGGCAGCCGCCGGTCTCGACGTGGTGGGCGCGATCTACACCGGTGCCTCCGTGATCTCCACCCACGGCCCCGGTGTCGGCGCCGGGCCCTACGGCGACATCTCCGACTGGTCCCCGGCCGCTCGCCTCCTCCTCACACCCTTCATGCTGGCCGGCCGGATGACCATCCTGCCGCTGTTGCTGGCGGTCTCGTCGATCTTCGCGGCCCGCAGGGCCGGCGTTCGCCAGGCTCGTCGGTTCATGGCTCGCCGGTGGCGCCGATGAGGACGGCCTCTCGCTCCGGCACGAACCCGGTCGAGCTCATCAGCCGTCTCAGCGACGAGCCGCGTGGGTTGCCCAACACCGCACTGCACGTCAGCGGCATCGCGCTCTCGTTCGTGGCGCTCGGAATGGGCCTGTCCACGATCGTCGAATGGGCGTCGACCGACACCGACACCACGGCCATGCTCGCGTCCACGCTCATTTGTGCCGGGATCGGCCTCGGCCTGTGGCGAGGAACGCGGGCCGACTCGGTCCGCACGCGGGCGATCTTCGCCGCCGTCGGCTGGACCTGGCTGATCGTCACGCTCGGTGGGGCGATTCCCTACGTCCTGGCCGGGACCTTCGCCACGACGGGGGACGGCCTCGTCGAGCAGATCGTCAATGCCGTCTTCGAGTCGGCCTCGGGATTCAGCTGCACGGGATCGACGGCACTCAACGACTTCGAATCGCCCGGCCGCGGCCTGATGATGTATCGCCAGTCGACCCAGTGGTACGGCGGCATGGGCATCGTGGTGCTCGCCGTCACCATCCTCCCGTTTCTGGGCGTGGGTGGTCTCGACCTCATCACGGCCGAGGCCCCCGGCGAGGCCGGCGACCGCCTCACCCCGAGGGTCTCGGAGACGGCGCGCAATCTCTGGACCATCTATGTGGTCTTCACCATCCTGGTCACGGTCGCCCTCTTCGCGGTGCCGGGTCCGAGCTTCTACGACAGTGTCGCGCATGCGCTCACCACCACGTCCACGGGCGGGTTCTCGCCCTACGGCCAGTCGATCGGCTACTACGACAGCGCCATCGTCGAGCTCGTGATCATCGCGGGAATGCTCTATGGCGGCGCCAACTTCGCCCTGCACTGGCGCGCGGCACAGGGCGACATGTCGGCGTATCGCCGCGACCCGGAGTTCCGCGGCTATCTCGTGATCGTGGCCGGAGCCGTGATCGTGGTCAGCACGATCCTGCTCCTCGATTCGGACTACTCGGCCACGACCGCGATCCGCACCGGCGCCTTCAACGTCGTCTCCCTCGGCACGAGCACGGGGTACGGAAACGCCACCTCGTCGGGCGCCCCGGGGGACTTCGTCACCTGGGCCCCGGCCGCGCAGATGGTGCTGCTGTTGCTCTTCGTGTCGGGTGCGTCGACCGGCTCCACCTCGGGCGGTATCAAGGTGATGCGTGTCCAGGTGCTGTTCGCGCACACGATCCGGACCATCCGTCGCACCGAGAAGCCCCGCGCCGTGCTCCCCATCAAGCACGGAACCACGGCGGTCGCCGAGGACATCGTGTCGCGAATGGCGGGCTTCTTCGTCCTCTACGTCCTGATCGTCCTGGCCGGCGTCCTGGCCGTGACCGCCCTCGGTGGCGATCTCGACGCGTCCATCGGCGGCGTCATCGGTTCCCTCGGCAACATGGGACCGTCCCTCGGCAACGCGGGACCCACGGCATCGTTCTCGACCGCGTTCTCGCAGCCCGCTCGTCTCGTCCTCGCGCTGCTGATGCTCGTCGGACGCCTCGAGATCTTCCCGATGTTGCTGATGTTCGCGGCGCCCTATCGCGTCGTGAAGGACGGTCTCAGGCGCTGAGCAGCGCCACGATCGCGGCCTGGAACCACGCCGGGTCGTGGCTGCCGGCCATCTCGCGGGCCGAGTGCATGGCGAGCTGCGCACACCCGGCGTCGACGACGGCCATCCCGAGCCGGCCGGCCGCGGCCGGGCCGATCGTGGAGCCGCAGGCAAGGTCGGTACGGGTGACGAATCGCTGCATCGGCACCTCGGCACGCTCACAGGCGAGGGTGAACGCGGCCGCGGTCTCGGCATCCGTCGCGTAGCGCTGGTTGGCGTTGACCTTCAGCACCGGGCCCGCGTTGACCGCCACCATGTGGTCGGGCTCGTGGCGATCGGCGTAGTTCGGGTGCGTCGCGTGGGCGCCGTCGGCGGAGAGCACCAGGCTGTCGGCCCGGCTCCGGGCGCGGTCCTCGAGGTCGCCTCCGAGTGCGGCACCGATGCGGTCGACGATGTCGCCGAGCAGGGGCGATGCCGCGCCGGTGCTGCTGACGCTGCCGACCTCCTCATGGTCGAAGAGGCACAGGACCGGGATCGACGGGCCGGGGGCGGCGGCCACCTCCCGCAGGGCCTCCAGGCCGACGAAGCACGACAGCAGGTTGTCGATGCGGGCGGACGCGAGGAACTGCTCGTCGAGACCGGTGAGCGCCGCCGGGGTGAGGTCGTGGGCCATGACCTCCCACGACACGATGTCGTCGGGGGCGACATCGAGCTGTCCGGCGAGATAGCTCGAGAACGACGGTGCGTCCTGACCGGCCGCCCAGATCGGGGCCATGTGGACCTGCTTGTTGAGCATCAATCCCTTCTCGTGGATCTCACGGTCGAGGTGGATGGCCAGCTGGGGTAGCCGCAGCAGCGGTCGATCGTCTCGCAGGAGGCGGGTGGACACCCCGTCGCCGTCGCGCACCACGACCCGCCCGGCGAGACCGAGATCACGGTCGAGCCACGAGTTGAGCAGTACGCCGCCGTAGATCTCGACACCGAGTTGGCGCCACCGCTCATCGCCCGAGTCGGGCTGGGGCTTGATCCGAAGGTTGGGGCTGTCGGTGTGGGCGCCGACGACCCTCACCGGGCTGGACGCATTGTGGGCTTCGTCCACCACCCACGCCACGAGGGCACCGCCTCGCCGGACGAACGAGCGGCCCCGGACGGGGATGGCCGTGCCCGCTGCGATCTCGGAGAATCCGTCGTCGGCCAGCACGGCGGCGGCGGTTGCGACCGCGTGGAACGGGGTGGGGGAGTCGTCGAGGCGGCCCAGAAGCCGCCGGGAAACCGAGAGGTCAGGTGCTCGCATCGGCCTATGATGACCCACCGACGGCCCGAGTTGGTCGTCCCTGATGGGGAATCGCTACGGTTTCTCGTCCTGGAAGCCGGGCCAACGTCGTCCCTGCTCCACACATGTCCGGGCCCGCGCCCGGACGCTGGAGACCCTGAGGAGACCAATGGCCGGCGCCCTGCCACCCCGTCAAGGACTGTATGACCCCCGCAACGAGCACGACTCGTGCGGCGTCAGCTTCGTGTGCGACATCCACGGCCGGGCCAGCCACGACACCGTGCTGAAGGGCATCGGTGCCCTCTGCAACATGGAGCACCGCGGTGCGCAGGGAGCCGACATCAACACGGGCGACGGCGCGGGAATCCTCATCCAGATCCCCGACCGCTTCTATCGCGACGTGCTGTCGTTCGACCTTCCGCCGAGCGGCGAGTACGCCACCGGCATCGCGTTCCTACCCCAGGACGACGAGTCCGCGTCCGTCGCCGAACGGGCCGTCGAGGCCATCCTGCGCGACGAGGGACTCGAGGTGCTCGGCTGGCGCGATGTCACCGTCGACGAATCGATACTCGGATCCGCGTCGCTGATGACGATGCCGACGTTCCGGCAGGTCTTCGTGGCGGGCAGGGCGGCGGATGGCAGTCCGCTCACGGGCCGAGGACTCGATCGCCTCGCCTTCATCGCCCGAAAGCGCATCGAGCACGAGACTTCGGTGTCCGCAGGCCCCGACGAGGTCAACGAGGCGATGGGTGGTGCCTCCGAGGCCCACGACGGCGTCTATTTTCCGTCGCTCAGCAGCGCCACGATCGTCTACAAGGGCATGCTCACCACCCCGCAATTGGCGGCGTTCTACCCCGATCTCACCGACCGGCGCGTCGAGAGCGCGATGGCGCTCGTCCATTCGCGCTTCTCCACCAACACGTTCCCGTCCTGGCCGCTCGCCCACCCGTATCGGATCGTCGCCCACAACGGCGAGATCAACACCATCCAGGGCAACCGCAACTGGATGCGGGCCCGAGAGGCCCTCCTCTCGACGCCCAACCTTCCCGGACTCGAACGTGCCTTCCCGATCTGCACCCCTGGTGCGTCGGACACAGCCGGATTCGACGAGGCCCTCGAACTCCTCGTCCTCGGCGGCATTCCGCTCGAAGAGGCCGTGCTCATGATGATCCCGGAGCCCTGGGAACACCACGAGGAGATGGGCGAAGCCCAGAAGGCCTTCTACCGGTACAACGCCGCTCGGATGGAACCGTGGGACGGGCCGGCCTCGATCGCCTTCACCGACGGCCGGGTCATCGGGGCGGTCCTCGACCGCAACGGGCTGCGCCCGTCGCGCTACTGGGTCACCGACGACGGCCTCGTGATCATGGCCAGCGAGGTCGGCGTGGTCGAGATCCCCCAGGACAAGGTGGTCGAGAAGGGCCGTCTCCAGCCCGGCCGCATGTTCCTCATCGACACCGAAGAGGGTCGCATCGTCCGCGACGACGAGATCAAGCAGCGCATCGCCGACGCCCGGCCCTACGGCGAGTGGATCGACCAGCATCTCGTCACGCTCGCCGACCTTCCCGAAGGCACCCCCCGTCCGCGTGGCGAGGGTACGCTCGTCCAACGCCAGCAGACCTTCGGCTACACGCTCGAGGAGAAGAGGCTCCTCATCGCGCCCATGGCCATCGACGGCAAGGAGGCGATGGGTTCGATGGGCACCGACACGCCGATCGCCGTGCTGTCCACACGGTCACGCCAGCTGAGCGACTACTTCCAGCAGCTCTTCGCGCAGGTGACGAACCCGCCGCTCGACGCCATCCGCGAGAAGATCATCACCTCGACATTCGCCCGCGTCGGCCCCGAAGGCAACCTGTTCGATCCTCAGCCGGACTCGTGCCGCACGATCCATCTCGACAACCCGGTCATCAGCGACAGTGACCTCGCTCGCCTCGTCGCCCTCGACGGTGGCGACGGCCCGGGCGGCTTCCGTACCGAGGTCCTCTCGGCGCGGTTCCCGGTAGCCGAGGGCGCCGACGGTCTCGCTGCCGCGCTCGCCCGTCTACGGTCCGAGGCATCGGCCGCGATCGACGCGGGCGCCACGGTGATCGTCCTCTCCGATCGTGGCACCGACGACACCATGGCGCCGATTCCGTCACTGCTCGCCACCAGTGCCGTCCATCACCATCTCGTGCGGGAGAAGTCCCGCAGCCGCGCCGGACTCGTCGTCGAGAGCGGCGACGTGCGCGAGTGTCATCAGGTCTGCTTGCTGATCGGCTACGGGGCCAACGCGATCAACCCCTATCTGGTGTTCGAGACCATCGAGGACATGATCGCCAACGGCGACCACGGACTCGACCCCTCGATGGACCCCGACGTCGCCCACGCCAACTTCGTGAAGGCGGCCGGCACGGGCATCCTCAAGGTGATGTCGAAGATGGGCATCTCGACGGTCGCGTCCTACACCGGGGCCCAGATCTTCGAGGCGATCGGCCTCGATGCGAGCGTGGTCGACGAGTACTTCACCGGCACCGTCAGCCGTCTCGGCGGCGTCGGACTCGACGTGCTGGCCGAGGAGATCGCCTCGCGCCACCGTCTGGCGTTCCCGATCAACGCAACCGAGCGAGCGCACCGCACGCTCGAGGTGGGCGGCGAGTACCAGTGGCGCCGCGAAGGGGAGTATCACCTCTTCAATCCCGAGACCGTCTTCAAACTCCAACACGCCACCCGCGAAGGCCGCTACGACGTCTTCAAGGACTACACCGGCCGGGTCAACGACCATGCGACGGATCTCGGCACCCTCCGCGGCCTGTTCAAGTTCCGCACCGACGCCCGGCCGTCGGTACCCCTCGACGAGGTCGAGTCGGTCGAATCGATCGTGCGCCGCTTCTCCACGGGAGCGATGAGCTACGGCTCGATCTCCGCCGAGGCGCACGAGACGCTCGCCATCGCCATGAACCGCATCGGCGCGAAGTCCAACACCGGGGAGGGCGGCGAGGACGCCCGCCGTTTCGTCCCCGACGAGAACGGCGATCTGCGCCGCAGCGCCATCAAGCAGGCGGCCAGCGGGCGTTTCGGCGTGACCAGCGAGTACCTCGTGAACGCCGATGACATCCAGATCAAGATGGCCCAGGGCGCCAAGCCCGGTGAGGGCGGTCAGCTGCCCGGCCACAAGGTGTACCCGTGGATCGCCGAGACCCGACACTCCACCCCGGGGGTCGGGCTCATCTCTCCGCCGCCGCACCACGACATCTATTCGATCGAGGATCTCGCCCAGCTGATCCACGATCTCAAGAACGCCAATCCGAAGGCCCGCATCCATGTGAAGCTCGTGGCCGAGGTCGGCGTGGGCACCGTGGCCGCCGGAGTGTCGAAGGCGCATGCCGACGTGGTGCTGATCTCCGGTCACGACGGCGGCACCGGCGCCTCACCCCAGACCTCGATCAAGCACGCCGGCGCGCCCTGGGAGCTCGGCCTGGCCGAGACCCAGCAGACCCTGCTGCTCAACGACCTTCGCGATCGCATCGTCGTGCAGTGCGACGGACAGCTCAAGACCGGCCGTGACGTGATGATCGCCGCGCTCCTGGGCGCCGAGGAGTTCGGCTTCGCCACGGCCCCTCTCGTCGTCATGGGCTGCGTGATGATGCGGGTCTGCCACCTCGACACCTGCCCGGTGGGCGTGGCCACGCAGAACCCGGAGCTTCGCAAGAAGTTCTCCGGTTCGCCCGAGTTCGTGGTCAACTTCTTCGAGTACATCGCGGAGGAGGTCCGCGAACTCATGGCCGAGCTCGGATTCCGCAACCTCGACGAGGCCGTCGGCCAGGTCGAGGTTCTCGACGTCACCGACGCCGTGAACCACTGGAAGGCCGACGGGCTCGATCTGTCGCCCATCCTCCATCTCCCCGAGATCGCCCGCGAGGCACGTCGGCACCAGTGGAAGGACCAGGACCACGGCCTCGAGGCCGCCCTCGACCAGACGCTGATCCAGCTGGCCGAGGGCGCCCTCGACGAGGGACGCCCGGTCACGATCGACATCCCCATCCGCAACGTGAACCGCACGGTCGGCACGCTGCTCGGGTTCGAGGTGACCACCCGTTACGGCAGCGCCGGCCTTCCCGACGACACGATCGTCGTCAACTTCACCGGATCGGCAGGCAACAGTCTCGGCGCGTTCCTCCCGAAGGGCATCACCCTCCGCCTCAGCGGCGACGCGAACGACTATGTCGGCAAGGGGCTGTCCGGCGGGCGCGTGGTCGTGCGACCGCCCGACGACGCCCGGTTCGTGGCCGAGGA
The DNA here is from genome assembly GCA_040219515.1 of Acidimicrobiales bacterium. Taxonomy (NCBI): domain Bacteria; kingdom Bacillati; phylum Actinomycetota; class Acidimicrobiia; order Acidimicrobiales; species Acidimicrobiales bacterium. Next base: position 207,860 of record JAVJSI010000011.1, on the reverse strand, counting down.
GAACGTCATCGCCGGCAACGTCATCCTCTACGGCGCGACCGGGGGAGAGGTGTTCCTGCGCGGCGCGGTCGGTGAACGGTTCTGTGTCCGCAACTCGGGGGCCATCGCCGTGGTCGAGGCCATCGGTGACCACGGATGTGAGTACATGACCGGTGGTCGAGCCGTCATCCTCGGCCCGACCGGGCGCAACTTCGCCGCCGGGATGAGCGGGGGAGTGGCGTTCGTCCACGACCCCACCGGCGTGTTCCCGAAGCGGCTCAACCGCGAGATGGTCGAGCTCGAGAGCCTCGACGACGAGGATCTCGGCTGGCTGCGGGACCGCATCGAGAAGCACCGCCACGAGACGGGCAGCGAGGTTGCCGCTCGAATCCTGGCCGATTGGGGCACCACCGCCGGCGAGTTCGTCAAGGTGATGCCCACCGACTACCGACGGGTGCTCGAGGCCGCGGCCGCGGCCCGCGAATCCGGCGGCGACGAGACCGAGGCGATCATGGCCGCCTCCCGGGGCTGAGGACGACACATGGCTGATCCACGAGGTTTCATGAAGCACGACCGGGAGCTGCCGACGCGGCGACCGGTACCGGTGCGGTTGAAGGACTGGAAAGAGGTGTACGAGCCGTTTCCCGAGGAGAAACTGCGCGAACAGGCGAGCCGTTGCATGGACTGCGGCATCCCGTTCTGCAACAACGGGTGCCCGCTGGGCAACATCATTCCCGACTGGAACGACCTCACCTATCGAGGCCAATGGCGTGACGCCATCGATCGCCTCCACGCGACGAACAACTTTCCGGAGTTCACCGGTCGACTCTGTCCCGCACCCTGCGAGGCAGCGTGCGTTCTGGGCATCCACGAGCCGCCCGTGACGATCAAGCGCATCGAGGTCGAGATCATCGATCGCGCCTGGGAAGAGGGTTGGGTCACGCCGGAGATGCCCGTCACGACCACCGGCAAGTCCGTCGCCGTGGTCGGGTCCGGTCCGGCCGGTCTCGCGGCCGCCCAACAGCTCACCCGGGCCGGCCACGATGTCGTGGTCTACGAACGGGCCGACCGCCCCGGCGGACTCCTGCGCTACGGCATTCCCGAGTTCAAGATGGAGAAGCGCCACCTCGACCGTCGACTCGAGCAGATGGAAGCGGAGGGCACCGAGTTCCGCTGCAACGTCAGCGTCGGCGTCGACGTCACCGCCGATCAGCTCCGAGCCGAGTACGACGCCGTCGTCCTCGCCTGCGGGGCGACACAGGCCCGCGATCTGCCCATCCCCGGCCGCGAGCTGAACGGCATCCACCAGGCGATGGAGTTCCTCCCCATCGCCAACCACGTGCAGGAGGGCGACCTCGACGCCCCGACCCTGAGCGCCGAGGGCAAGGACGTCGTCATCATCGGCGGCGGTGACACCGGCGCCGATTGTCTCGGTACCTCGCATCGCCAGGGCGCGGCGTCCGTGCACCAGTTCGAGATCATGCCGCATCCCCCAGAGGAACGGCCCGCCGCCAACCCGTGGCCGACCTGGCCGATGATCTATCGCGTCAGCTCCGCCCACGAAGAGGGCGGCGAGCGCGAGTACGCCATCAACACGGTCGAGTTCGCGGGCGACGACGACGGCAATGTCGCCGTGCTGCGCACCGTTCGTGTCGAGCAGGTCTTCGAGGACGGCCGCATGTCCTTCGAGCCCGTTGCCGGCTCCGAGAAGGACTTCCCGGCCCAGCTCGTGCTCCTCGCCATGGGCTTCACCGGACCCGAACAGGGGGCGCTGACCGAGCAGTTCGGCGTCGACCTCGACGGTCGAGGCAACGTCGTGCGCGACGATGCCTGGTCGACCAACGTCGACGGCGTCTTCGTGGCCGGCGACATGGGCAGGGGCCAGAGCCTCATCGTGTGGGCGATCGCCGAAGGGCGCTCGGCGGCCGCGGCCGTCGACTCCTGGTTGATGGACGACACGCAGCTCCCGGCCCCCATCCGACCGAGCGCCGCGCCCCTGCGCTGAGCCGGCCCCTCCCGGCCGTCCGACCCCGGGGAGGCGAGTCCTCCGACCCGGACTCCTCAACATCCATCCGCATCCGCCGACCTGATTCGGGAGGCACCCACCACGGGTGCCCCGACGCTCAGAGGCCGTCCGTATGCTCAAGAGGATCAAGGTTCGAGGCAAGCTGTTCTTGCTGCTCGCGACACCGCTCATCGCGGTTGCGGTTTTCGCCTATTCAGGCATCGTGGACCGCACGGAACGCACCGCCTTCCAGGAGGGCGAGGTCCGTATCGCCGAACTGGCCGACGCCGGTGCAGACCTCTCGCTCTCGATCCAGATCGAGCGAATCCGCGTGCTCGAGGCCGACCGCATGCTCATCGACGCCGAGGTGTTGGCGGCCGAACGGGCCGAGACCGACGCTCAGCTCCGCCGTTGGGTTGCCGCCATCGGCAACGCCCGAGGCGACATCGGGGATCCCGAGCTCCTCGCCGAACTCGACGATCTCGCCGAGCGCCTGCCCACCACGCTCGCACCCGATCGAGGCACCGATGCAGTGACCGGCACGCTCCTCGCCGGCGCCAGCCGTGCCGTCGACGACGCCACCACCGCGCTCGCGGCCCAGGCGGACGACCTCGACCTCTTCCGAGCGCTCAGCGACCTGAACGAGCTCACCCGGATCCAGTCCGCCTACTCGACGATCGCCTCGGTGGGCTCCGAGGCCATCGGGGAGAACTCGCTGAGTGCCGTCGCCGTCACCCTCGTGTCCGACGCCGAGCGCACCGCGGAGACCAGCCTCACGGCCTTCTCGGCCTCCGCCGACGAGCGGTACCTGACCAGCCTCGAGCGCCTCAAGAACAGCGGTGTGCTGCCCGCCGGCACGACCGGTGGTGACAGCGTGGCCGAAATCCAGACGTACATCTCCGATGCCGAGAACGGGGGAGTCATCGCCTGGTTGGAGCGTGGCGAGGCCCAGCTCCGCGGTCTCAACGAGATCAGCGGCAGTCTGGTGGCCGAGGCCACCGTCAGCGCCCAGCAGGAAGCCGCGGCCGCCAATGAGGAGGCCCGCTCCTTCCTGATCCTCGCCGGATCCGTCGTGCTGCTGGCGCTCCTGATGGCCGTGATCATCGGCCGCTCGATCAGCCGACCGCTGACCCGACTCACCCGCAGCGCCGAGCAGCTCTCGGCCGAGGAACTGCCCGCCCTGGTCGAGTCGATGCGCAGCGCCGGCCGTGCCGAGGCTCCGGTGCTCACCCCGATCGAGGCGAAGGGCCGCGACGAGGTCGCCCAGCTCGCCCACGCGATCTCCGAGATCCAACAGGTGACGATGGACGTCGCCGAGGAGCAGACCGAACTGCTCCGGCGCGGCATCTCCGACATCTTCGTGAACCTCGCCCGCCGGAACCAGAGCCTGCTCGACCGCCAGATCGACTTCATCGACCAACTCGAGTCCAAGGAAGAGAATCCGGACCAGCTCGAGAACCTCTTCCGCTTGGACCACCTCGCCACCCGCATGCGCCGCAACGCAGAGTCGTTGCTCGTGCTGGCCGGTGCCGAGCCCACCCGCCGTCGCGGCCGCCCGGTGGAGATCGCCGACGTGCTCCGTGTCGCCATGGGCGAGATCGAGGACTTCAGCCGCATCCAGCTGCTGGCCGTCGACCCGTCGACGGTCGCCGGCTCGGTCGCCGTCGACCTCGCGCATCTGATGTCCGAACTGATGGAGAACGCCGCCCAGTTCTCGCCGCCCGACGTCACCGTCGACGTGGTCGGCTACCGGATCGCCGACGACAGTTATCAGCTGACGCTGACCGACCGAGGCATCGGCATGAGTGCCGAACAGATCGCCACCGCCAACAAGACGCTGGCCGAGCCCCCGCTGGTGGGCCTCGATCTCAGCCGCTCCCTCGGATTCACCGTGGTCTCCCGGCTCGCGCACCGCCTCGGTGTGGTCGTGCAGCTGACCTCCGGCACGGAGGGCGGTGTCACCGCCGTCGTCACCATTCCGTCCGAGATGGTGGGTCGCGTCGACCTCGAGGGCCCGGCCGACACCCCGGCCGAGATCGAGGAAGTGCTGGGCGAACCGGAAGCGGTGGCGGACGACGTCGCGTCCGTGCCCGAGCCGGTGCCGACCCCCGACACGATGGGGAACCCGTTCGCCGACTCCGGCCCGGTCTTCCACGAAGAGTCGATCGCTCCCGCCACGGTGAACGAGGCGACCCCGGCACCGGATGCCGATGCCGATGTCTCGGAGCCCGTCGCCGAGAGTGGGCCGGCCAAGCTCCCGACCCGCCGCCCCAAGAAGCCGGTCGACGCAAACTCGACTGCCGACGCATCACCCGAACCCACACCGTCGCTCCCGGAGAGAAACAACGATCTGTTCTCGGCTTTCGGTGGTGCCCCCGGCGTGCCCGCCTCCCCGAGCGACCCGGGCGCCGACCTGTTCGCACCGATCGACTCCATCGCCGACCTTCCGACCCGCAATCCGGAGCCCGAGGCCCCCGAGAGCGGAACCGGTCCGACCGCGATCGACGACGGTGGTGCGACGCCGGAATCGGCCCCGACGGCCCTCCCGACCCGCGACCCCGCGGCTGTCGGCGCCATGCCGCCGCAGGTCACCAGCGCTGGACTCGTCCGGCGCACGCCCAAGCAGGTCGATGTGCCCGACGAGTCCAAGTACTCGCCCGGCGCCACCCCCTCGCAGCCGGACGCACAGATCGCGCCGGCCGCCAACCGTTCCCCCGAGGAGGTGCGCCAGATGCTCTCTCGCTATCGGGCCGGCCTCCGCAAGGGACGGGCCCCCGAACCGGGCGCCGATGATCAACCGAACCGACGGAGCTGAGGAGCCCCGATATGAGCAACATGAGCAGCGCGGCGACGAACGTCAACTGGTTGGTCGCCAACTTCGTCGAACGTGTCCCCGGGGTCAGCGAGGCCGTCGTGGTCTCCTCTGACGGACTCCCGATGGCGATGTCCGGCGGACTCGACCGCGACGCCGCCGACCGGTTCGCCGCGGTGGCCTCCGGTCTGATCGGTCTCGCCTACGGCGCCGCCGGCCGCTTCGGCGGTGGCCGCGTCAACGAGATCATCGTCGAGATGGAGAACGCATTCCTCTTCGTCACCGGCGTGAGCGACGGTTCGTGCCTCGCCGTGGTCTCCGACTCCGACTGTGATGTCGGACTCGTCGGCTACGAGATGGCCGTCCTCGTCGACAAGACCGGACCCTTCCTGACCCCCGAGCTGCGCGCCGAGCTCCAGAGCGCGCTTCCCCGATGACCGACCAGCCCCGCGACTCCCGGCTGCGTGTACGCCCGTACGCGCTGACCGGTGGACGAGTTCGTTCGTCGACCGAGCTCGCGCTCGAGACGATCGTCCGCGTCACTCCGCGGGGCGAAGACGATCCGGGCACCCTCCCCTCGGAGAAGCGGGACATCCTGCGACTCTGCGCCGATCCCACCTCCATTGCCGAGGTGTCCGCACACCTCCACCTTCCGTTAGGGGTTGCCCGCGTCCTCGTGGGTGACCTGGTCACCGAGGGGTTCCTCGACTCCCATGCCAATCCGGCATCGGACGAAGAGGGCTCCCGCCCCGACCTCCGACTCCTCGAAAGGGTCCTCGATGGTCTTCAAGCGCTCTGAGAAGAACACTGCTGCTCCCAGCGGCAACGTTCCCCTCCCCGTCAAGATCGTGGTGGCCGGCGGCTACGCGGTCGGCAAGACCACGTTCGTGGGGTCGATCTCCGAGATCGAACCGCTCACGACCGAGGCGTCGTTGACGTCGCACAGCCAGGGCGTCGACATCGCCGGCGAGGCGGCCAAGAAGTCGACGACCGTGGCGATGGACTTCGGTCGCATCAGCCTCGGTGACGACCTGATCCTCTACCTGTTCGGCACGCCGGGACAGGACCGGTTCCACTTCATGTGGGACGACCTGGTCCGCGGCGCCATCGGTGCTGTCGTGGTGGTGGACACCTCGCGTCTCGAGGACTGTTTCGCGGCCGTCGACTACTTCGAGTCGGCCGGCATCCCGTTCGTGGTCGCGGTGAACGCGTTCTTCGGCCGGATCCACCACTCCCTCGAGGACGTCCGTGAGGCGTTGGCGATTCCCGCCGATGTCCCGATGATGACCACCGATGCCCGGGATCGGGCGGCGACGAAGGCCACGCTTCTCGAGCTCGTGCAGCATGCGCTGACGAAGGCGACGACCGCCGTCTAGTCCCGTTCGGGTCGCACCAGCGACACGACATAGTCCGCCGCCAACAGCAACAGCGCGACGACCCCCCACACGTGGAGGTCGGCGAACTGCTGTGGCCAGCCGAAGTCCGGGGGATACCGGAAGCGCTTCTGCGCGACCATGATCGCAACGGACGTGAATCCCAGGACCACCGCCGCCATCGTCGCGGGGCGCAGCCAGCCGAGCCGATGCCGGAGCATCAGCGCGACGACGAACCCGACCACCACGGCCAGCCCCGGCAGGCGGGGGAGGTTGAGCCAGGAGAACCCGGCGACGACGAACCCCGCCGTGGCGACCACCCGGGCCGACGCCGGTGGACGTCGGCGTGGACGATCGATGAGCGGAAGGGACCGCAACGTCGGCTGCTCCGGACCGTCGCCCCGTTCGGCGAGCGGGGGAGCGCCACGGCCACCCCGGCGCAACGCCAGCGCCAGCACGACGAGCACGGCCACGGCCGACAGCCACAGGCTCCACCCGACGAGGCGCTGTGGTGTCCAGTCGAGATCGACCTCCACCGCGGGTCCCGCGGGCAGGCGCCAGCCGTTGGCGAAACCGTCGATCAGCACCGGCTCGCCCAATGAGGTCCCGTCGACGGTCGCCTCCCACCCGAGGTTGTGGCTCTGGCCGAGCACGAGGAAGCGATCCTCGTCGGCGGCCGGCACCGTCAACGAGTAGTGCGTGTCGTCGCTCGAACGCACGTCGACAGGGCCGGGAGCGACCGTCGGGATCTCCTGCGGAGCCGGGCTGCGAAACACGAGCTGGTCGAGGTCGAGACCGAACGGTCGACTGGAGGTCGCCATGACGAGGCCGCCGTCGGTGGCGAGCTCCGTGCAGCCGGTCACGGCGAGTTCCCGCCGTTCGAGCGCGTCGTCGGCCGAGCCGGCCACGGCCACGTCGACGACGGCGCCATCGATCGTCAGGAGGGGGACACAACCGGTGTCAACGGCGTCGGGGGCGCCGAAGAAGGCGACGCCGTCGAGCTGCACTTCGGCGATCGACACGGGCATCGCAACGAAGTAGTTCGCGTACCAGTCCTGGGTGACCCGCTCGTCGACCGCCCTGACCCTGATCTCGAGTCGCGACCCCCGGCCGGCGACGGGCAGCTCCACCCGCTGGACCGACCCCCGTGGCTGATCGGCCTGGACCAGCCCGCTGGGCACCACTCCCACCGAGACGCCGTCGACCACGACGTCGAACTCCGTCGGCACCGAGTGAAGCGCATCGACCACCACGTCGACGGCGACCGACTCGAACGCGAAGGGCTCCTCGAGCTCGATGCCCACCCACTGGTCGGCCTGCGGACCGAAGCGGCCCGTCCACGCACTCGAGGGATCACCGTCGAACGCGAACGACGCGATGCTGCGGAGGTCGCCGGGCAGGGGACCGGACGACGATGCCTGCGCACCGATGCCACCCGTGGTGACCTCCCGGCCGATCAGTCCGTCGACGGCCGCCTCGGGCACGGCGGCGGAGACTCGGGCGCTTCCCTCGATCGTGAACTGTCGTTCGGACGGCAACTCCACGACGCGACGCATCTCGGCTTCGGGGTCCTCGCGGACCGGCTCCTGGGGATTCGAGCGCTCACGGGTCACGACGACCGCGAGCTCGTGGCGGTCGAGGTCGTCGCCGACGCGATCGGTGAAGGCCACCGGGAGCCGGAGGTACTCCTCGACGGGAGCCGCGTCGCCCATCACGACCTCGGCGAACCCGACGGGCGACACGCCGCCGTAGGAGGGCTGCGGCGGGAGCGACAGGTCGGTGAGTTCTATCTCGTACACGAGTGCCGGATCATGGGCCGGCAGCGCCACCATCTGGCCGGGCGCGGACCACGATGCCGGGCCGAGGGCGACGACGGCCAGCTCCTGGCCGTCGGCCCGCACGGTGACTTCGGTGATCTGCCGGTTCGAGTCGGTCTGTGGTTGCAGCAGGGTGATGCGAGTGATGGTCGTCGGCTCGTCGTAGACGAACTCCAACCACTCACCTCGTGCCTCGGAGAACGCACCGACCACCCACGCCGTGTCGTCATCGCCGTCGATCGCCAGGGCCGGGCGGTCGTCGTTCGTGTAGGTGACCGGGTTGCCGTAGTTCGAGGCGCGCAGGTCGAACGGCCCGTCCTGGCGGCTCACCGTGCGGGCATCGTCGGGGTCGACGCCCGCCGCGGCGAGATCGGGGAAGATCTCGAGGCGGTTGTCGGTCGGGTCGTCGACGAGGGGGGACTCTCCCGGTCGCTCGGTGTAGCCCAGGTTCTCCCGCAGGGTGCCCCACCGCCTCGCCCGCCGCTTGTTGGTGTCCGTGACCACGATCGTGGCCGGCGACTCGAGCACGTCGACGCGGAGCGCCTCGTCGGCGGCGAGGTCGGCGCCGAACCAGATCGGCCGTTGCGGATCGAGGAGTCCCGCCCCGGCCGTGTCGACCAGCCCTGCGCCATCGCCGACCACCACGAGGGAGCCGACGAGGGGCCTGGTGCGGACGATGTCGAGCGCCTCCGGCACGCCATAGGTCTCGACCGCCGCGGGCTCGCGCAGCGACGGGTCGGTGGCGAGGTGGACCTCGTCGAGCAGGGTCTGTTCCGGTCCCGCGATGTTGGCACCGACCGGACCGAACCCGGCGCCGAGGTCGAGGCCGGGGGCGCGGTCGAGGAGGTCGGCAGTCGGGGCCGGGCGCGGTGTGCGGAACCGTTCGTAGGTCAGGTCGGCCCGGTGCACGAGATCGTCCACCGACATCAGTTGGGCGACCGGCACGATCGAATCGAGGTCGACCGAGTCCTCTTGGAACCGTCGATCGAAGGCAGTGAGCAGGTCAGCCGACTCCGGGGAGCCGAACGGCACGAGTTCGCGAGCGACATAACCGCGGTCGAGGAACGCCGGGGTGATCGGATCGACCGTGTTGCCCCACCGATACGAGGCGAAGTCGCTGCCCGGCACCTCCATGACCCGACCGTCGTTGCCGTTCCCGTTCAGGGAATCGATCGCGTCGAGCCAGTACTCCGGCAGGTCCTCGTCGCGCTGGAGGTGCTCCTCGATCATGCGGATACGCCACATCGCGGGGTTGTTGAGCACCACCGCGATCAGGACCAGCGCCGAGAACCCCCGGGCGAACGTCGGCCATCGGCCATCGACCGCATTGACGAGCGCCCCGAGCAAGACGGCGGTGGCCAGGACCAGCATCGGCAGCGCCCGCGGGGTCGAGCGCAGGGCGAGGCCGGCGTCGGTCGCGGTGAAGTCCTTGAAGATCGACCCCAGCGGTGACGGCGCGTCGAACGGGTGCCCGCCGATGGCGATGAAGCCGGCCAGGACGATGAGCAGCACGAAATAGCTGCGGTGGCGCCAGCGCACGAGGGCGGCGCCGAAGAGCGACAACACGACCAGACCGAAGCTGATGAAGAGCAGCCAGACGCCCTGGGTGTACTCGATGCTCGGTTCGATCCACTGTCCGAACTTGTCGTTGCCGTAGAAGAACCAATAGCCGAGACCCCGGAACACCTCGGGCGCCGTCGATGACGAGGCCACGGTCTGGTACGTCTCCGTGTAGCGAGTGACGGGAAGGCTGTAGCCGCCCTGGAGCACGAGCCCGGCAATCCACCAGATCGACACGCCGAGGCTCAGCACCCCGATCCGCAGCGCCGCAGCGACGGCCTCTCGCGTGCTCAGCGACCGCTCGGCGAGCCGGGCATGGACCAACCACGCCACCGGCGCGAGACCGACGAGAATCAGGGAGGTCGCGTTGACCGAACCGACGGTGAGCACGACGAGCGCGAACGCGGCGGGGTGACGCCACGTCTGTGACCGGGCGGCCCGGATCGTCAGGGCGATCATCCACGGCAGCCCGGCCCATGGCAGCAGCACTGCGGAGATCCGTGCGCTGTAGTCGAGCAGGTACGGGCTGAGCTCGTAGGCGAGTACCGCCACGAGCATTCCCCGTCCCTGCCAGTCCAGCGTCTTCAGCAGAAAGTGGACACCGGCACCGGCGGCGAAGAGCAGCGTGCCCAGCCACAGCCGTTGGGCGAACCAGTCGGGGCTCCCCAGCGTGTCGAACACCCAGTAGAAGGGGCCCATCGGCCACAGGTAGCCGATGTTCTGATGGGTCACGGTGCCGAGTGCGACGTCGCTGTCCCACAGGCTCGCGGCGTCGCGCAACACCCCCCCGGGGTCGAGGTAGAGGTAGGTCTTGGTGTCGGCACCGACCACGCCGGGACTGGAGAGCACCACCGGCACGTAGGCCGCCAGTGCGGCGACCAGCACGACCCACCAGCGGCGGATCAGTGCGCCGAACTCGTTCCCCACCCGGCAGTCCCGGCTCAGCCGGCGCGACGATCGGTGGTGCCGGCGAGCACTGAAAGGGTCTCGTAGGCCGTGCGATCCCACGTGAGCGCGGCGGCCGTGCGGAGGGCGCCGTCGCTGAGCCGCGCCCGGAGATCGTCGTCGCGCAGCACCTTCGTGAGGGCGGCCGCCAGTTCGTCGTCGGTGTCGACGAGCAGGCCACCGACCCCGTCGCGTACGGCATCGAGATGACCGGGAATCCGGGTCGCCACAGCCGGCGTGGCGCAGGCCGCCGCCTCGGTCAGCGTCATACCCCAGCCCTCGCTGCGCGAGGCGCTGGCCACGACCCACGCCCGGCGATAGTGATCGACGAGCTCGTCGTCGTCGACCCGGCCGGCGAGCGTGCACCATTCCTCGGCCCCGAGAACGGCGATCTGGCGTTCGAGGTCGTCGCGCTCGTAGCCCTCGCCGACGATCACGAGCCGGGCGGGCACCTGGCGGCGGACCTCGTCGACCGCGGAGATGAGCGACCCGAACGCCTTCGAGGGCATCAGTCGTCCCACCGCGAGCACGGTCGGTTCCGGGCTCTTCGCCGAGCCGGGGGTGAAGCGGCCGTCGATGCCGGGAGGCACCACGTGGACGTTGTGCTCCGGCAGCCGCAGCCGGGACAGCAGGTGCTGCTTCGACGAGTCGCTGAGCGTGATGACGGGGGTGCGCCGGTAGAACGGCGGCGCGATGCGGCGCTCGAGAAGCTGACCGGCCCGGGCGAGACTCGGCGGAAGGACGAGCGGCCACATGTCCTCGTGGACGTGGTGCAACCAGGTGACCCGCGGGCCGCGCGCCCAGAGCGGCGAGAAGAAGGGCACCCCGTTCCAGATCTCGACGAGACCGTCGCGCCGACCGTGTCGTCCGGCGATCTCGGCCATGACGGCCCGCGGGAAGATCAGATAGCGGCCGGCGCGGCGGATGACGACATAGCCGTCACGGGTCGCTTCCGGCGGCGCGCCCTGCGCATACGAGGTGCGCATCGTGACCTCGATCCCGGCGTCGGCCCATCGAGACGCCACCATCGACGCATGGAGTTCGGAGCCCCCGGCCTCGACGTCGGCCAGATCGCGCCAGGCCAGCATGTGTATGCGTCGAAGTCCCGACTCGGCAACGAGATCGCCGAGCTTGGCGGGATGATTCGGGTTGTCACGGTCCCGATTGTCACTGTCACTGCCGCAAGGGCCGGTCGACTCCACCGGCGCATGTTAGCGGCGGGGTTGCCGACCGATCGCGACCGGGTGCACACTTCGCCCCGATGTCCCCACCACCCGTCACGGTCGTCGTGATCCACCGAGACCGTCCCGACGCCGTGGGGCGCACCGTCGACGCCTTCCGCAACCAGTCGGTCCCCACGCGGGTGCTGGTCGTCGACAACGGCTCGTCCGCCGAGACCCAGGACGCGTTGCCGAGCCTGGTCGGCGACGCGGAGGTCATCCTCACGGGGGCCAACCTCGGGTTCGGTCCGGGCGGCAACGTCGGTCTCCGTCGATTCCTCGGCGACGGCATCGGGGAGTGGGTCGCCATCGCCCCCCACGACGCCCTCCCCGACGCCGACACGCTCGAGAAGATGCTCCACGCGGTCGACGACCGGCCGAGCGTGGGACTCATGAGCGCCGATGTCGGCGACGGGATGCGCCCGATCATCCAGCCCTACCTCGGCACGATCGATGCGGCGCCGACCGTCGACGCCGGCTTCGATCCCGCCGACTATCCCCACGGCACGCTCATGATGTGCCGGCGGGCGTGCCTGGAGGAGGTGGGGCTCTTCGACGAGCGCTACTTCGCCTACTGCGAGGAGAGCGAGATCGCCATCCGGGCCGCCCGGGCCGGCTGGAGTTGCGGTGTCATCCGCGGCGCGATGGTGAGGAATCCGGGCATGAGCGCATCGATCGAGCGGGTTGCCTACCTCCAACTGCGCAACACACTGCTGATGTTGAAGGAGCACTACGGCCGTCGAAACGAGCTCTTCCGGATCGCGGTGGCGCTCGTCCAGATCCCGGTCGGGGTGGTCCACGCACCCTCACGAGGCCTTCACTGGTCGCCGGCCGGTCGACTCAAGGGCATTCGCGACCATCTACGCGGCCGCTACGGACCCCCGCCCGCCGACGTCGCCGGCTGAGTCGGGATCCGCTCAGGCCGGAGTGACCGGCGCCGTGCTGCGTAGCTTGGGGAGCACGACGGGGGCCGACGCCGCCGCGGCGACCTCGACGGTGGTCGGCTTCGACGGGGGAGCGGCGGGTGCCGTCCCGCCCGCCTCGGCACTGCCGAACTGGCGTGACAACAGGCTGTCGATGATCGTCGGTGGCTGCGGCTCCGAGAAGAAGAAACCCTGGCCGAGCTCGCATCCGATGTCGAGCAACCGGTCCACCTGGCCGGCGTCTCGCACACCCTCGGCCACGGTGGCGATACCGAGGCCCCGGGCCAGCGAGGCGACGTGGCGCACGATCGCTTCGTCGATCGGCCGCTCGCCCAGACCACTGACGTAGCTGCTGTCGAGCTTGAGAAGCTCGAAGTCGAAGTTGCGGAGATGCGTCAGCGACGAGTAGCCGGTGCCGAAATCGTCGAGCGCCATGCCGACGCCCAGCTCGCGGGCTGCGGTGAGCGCCGTCCACGCCGCTCGCGGGTCGGCGATCAACGACGCTTCGGTCAGCTCGAGATAGATGAGCGACGGGTCGACGCCGCTCGACTCCAACGCGCTGCGCAGGTCGTCGGCGAAGTCGGCCTGGCCGAGCTGGCGGGGTGACACGTTGATGGTCACGCGCAGGGGTGTCTGGCCGGGCGGGGTCTGGCCGGCCCACACCGCCGCCTGACGGCACGCTTCCTCCAACACCCAGCGGCCGACCGGCAGGATCAGGCCGGTCTCCTCGAGCGAGGAGAGAAAGTCGCCGGGAGGGATCATCCCTCGTTTCGGATCGTCCCAACGCAACAGGCCCTCGCAACCGACGATCCGGCCGCTACGCAGCGCCACGATCGGCTGGTACAAGAGTCGGAACTCACCGTCGTCGAGTGCCCCCTGCAGGCGCCGCTCGGCGGTGGCGGGCGTCAACCGGGCTCGCATCGCCTCCGAGAAGACCGCCGTGCGGTTCTCGCTGTGCTTGGCGTCGTACATCGCCGTGTCGGCGTCGCGAAGGACCTCGTCGGGGTCGTCGGCCGTGTCGCCGTAGGCGATGCCGATGCTCGCCGAGATACCGATCCGGTCGGCTCCGAGCTCGAACGGCGTCTCGATCACGCCGATCAGCTCACGGGCGAACCGAGCGGCGTGGTCGAGTGTGGTCGGCGCCGGGTCGATGATCACGAACTCGTCGCCGGCGTACCGGGCGACCCAACGGTCGGGCCCGATCGAGCGGGAGAGACGCTCACCGACCGCGACCATCAACCGGTCGCCGACCTCGTGTCCGTAGGTGTCGTTGACCGACTTGAAGCCGTCGAGGTCGACGAACAGCACCGCGGCACGAGTGTGGAACCGGCGTGCGTGCCGAAAGGCCTCGGGCAGCACTTCGCGGAGGTGGCGGCGGTTGGGCAGGCCGGTCAGGGCATCGTGCAGCGAGAGGTGGGTCAGTTCTCGTTGTGCCCCGACCGCATCGCGGTAGCGCCGATAGGCGAAGGCGGTCGCCCCGAGGGGAACGACGGTGGTGAGCGCCAGTACGCCGTTGACGTTGAGTCCGCTCGTGTCGGCCACGCGGTCGAGCACCGCGTCGGGTACGGCGAACGCGATGGCGAGCACACACAGGATGGTGCCGAACACGACGATCCATGCGAGATCGACACCGGCCTTGTGCTCGGTCTCCACCAGATGTTCGATGCGCAGCGGATTCGTTTCGACTTCCTTCTTGCGGGCCATCTGGTTCACCTCCATCGGACGACGTCTGTCGACTCGGTGCACGCCGCGCGCTTGCGCGCGTGACGTCGATGTAGTCCAGTCGGCGCATGTCCACCAGGTCTTGAGGCCCTGGAGAAAGCTGTAATCGAACCGATGTTCAGCGATGGCGGGGCACGGCCCGTCGTGGCGACCCGAGCAGGGCCACGAGCAGTCGTGCGTAATGGTACGCCAGCCGGAACGGACGCTGCGACGGCACCCCGCCGGCACGCTCGCGCATCAGCGTCGGCACCTCGGTCACCTCGAAGCCGGCCCGGCACGCGCTGACCAACGTCTCGACGGAATCCATGTACTCGACGGGATACTCGCTGGCGAACACCTCGAGCAGGGGACCCTGGACGGCCCGGAAGCCCGACGAGGTGTCGGTGAAGCGACGACCCGTGAGCAGGCGCACACCGACGCGGAGGAGCCCCATCGCCCAACCCCGACCGCGGCCGACGTCGTAGCCACCGGCCGCGAAACGGCTACCGCAGGCCATGTCGGCGCCCTCGTCGAGCGCCGCCAGCAGCACACCGATCTGGTCGGCTCGGTGCTGCCCGTCGGCGTCGAACTGGACCGCCCGGTCATAGCCGCCATCGGCCGCGAAACGGTAGCCGGCCCGCAAGGCGCCGCCGATTCCGAGATTGAAGGGCAGCGACACGCAGGGAACCCCGGCCTCGCGCACCACCACGGCCGTCGAATCGACCGAGCCGTCGTCGACCACGACCACGTCGAGGTCGGGAACCTCGTCGGCCAGTTGGCGCAGGACCGCCGGGAGCGATGCTTCTTCATTGAAGGCAGGGATGACGACGATGGTGCGTCGGTCAGAGCCCGATGTCATCCGTCGGACCCGCGGAGTTCCTCGTGGTACTCGGCTTCGACATTCACGTCCCAGACGTCGTGGGTCGTGCCCCGCACGATGTTCTCCACGGTGAGCATGGCGGTGTACATCGAGTGATCCTGGTTGTTGTAGCGATGCATGCCGTTGCGGCCCACCGGGTGCACGTTCGAGACGTTGGCGGCCAACCAGGCGCGGAGGGTGTCGACGTTGTCCTTGTACTGGGCGTCGTACATCGGATACGCCTTGGGCATCCGGACGACATAGCCCTTCTCCACGCGACCCGGGGCCAACAGCCCGAGCGTGACCATCTCGGCCTCGGCCTGGGCGATCAGGTCCTCGTCGTCCTTGACCCACAGGTGGTCGCCCTCGTTCACGAAGTACTCGAGCCCGAGGCAGGTCTTGCCGGCATCGGGAATCATCTCGGGCGACCAGGAACCGAAGTTCTGGATGCGGCCGACGTCGACCTCGGGGGCGTGGATGTAGATCCAGTTGTCGGGGAAACCGTCGGCCTCGGGAACGACGATGGCGACGGTGAGGAAATCACGGAACTCGAGCGATTTCGCGGCCAGGAGGACCTCTTCGGGGGCCGCGGGCTCCATCGCCTGCACGAGACGGGGGATCGGCATCGACGAGATGACCTCGGTGCAGGGGTGGACGACATCGCCGGCTGCGCTGCCGGTGACGACCTCGAACGCCGCGCCGTCGCGATGGCGGACCGTCTGGACCGGCTGGTCGAAGTGGACGGCGCTGCCCTGGCCGACCACGAGTTCGTGGCACCGTTCCCACATCATGCCGGGACCGTGGCGGGGGTATTCGAATTCCTCGATCAGGCTCGTGATGTCCTTCTGATTGCGATTCGGGGTGACCGCGTTCCAGATGGCGCTGAACAGGCTCAGGTTCTTGATGCGCTGCGCGGCCCAGTCGGCTTCCATCTCATCGGCGGGTACGCCCCACACCTTCTCGGTGTAGGTCTTGAAGAACGTGCGATAGAGCCGCCAGCCGAACTTGGCCGCGACATAGCCCTCGAACGTCGACTGGTCCTTGGGCGGGTTGATCCGCACCCACACGTAGGACAACACACACCGCAGCGCTTCGATGATGCCGAGGTTGCCGAGGGCGTTGAAGGCCTTGAGCGGGTAGTCGTAGAACTTGCCCTGATAGTAGATGCGGCTCATGCGGGGCCGCAGCAGGAAGTCCTCGTCGGGGAGGATCTCGTGCCACAGCTCCGAAACCGGCTTCACCTTGGTGAAGAACCGGTGGCCGCCGATGTCGAATCGCCATCCGTCGCGCTCGGCGGTCTGCGAGATGCCACCGACGACGTCGGTGGCCTCGAGCACCGTGGCCGTGCGCCCCGCCTTGCCCAGCTGGTAGGCCGCGGTCAGCCCGGCCGGCCCCGCGCCGATGACCACGGTCCGCGCCGCCGAATCGTTGCTCTCGAACTCGCCCATGCGACGTTTCCCTCCCCGGGATGGCGGATCTTACCCGATTCCGCGAATCACCCATCGTCTGCGCGACACTGCACCCATGGACATCACCTGCCCTCGCTGTGGCACCGCCGTCGCCGTCGACTACTACGCGCCCTGCGACGATTGCCGGGGGCAACTCCGGGCCACGATGGGCTCCGACGGCGGGGGAGCGGCCGACGCCGTGGAGTACGAGCCGAAGATGAATGTCACCCCCAACGCCGTGGCCCTCAAGGACGACTGAAGCCCTTCGGGTTTCTCGGAGTTCGGCTCCGCCGAACTCCCTGCGTCGACAACTCCTGCGCCGACGACGTGACAAAAAGGGACAAGACCCCGAGTAGCCTCCCGGCTCTCACCGGTCAACTCCTCGGGGCCTCGAAACGGCTCCTTCACCTGGCCGGCCGCCCCGTCGGAACGTCCTGACCATATGGGACCGGCCTTTGCGGGGCCTGTCCTGACTCCCGGTCCCGATCGTCTCGGTTCCGTTTGCCTGCATCGACCATCGGTACCCGGCGGTACCGGCCCGCTTCGACCCGTTGCCGCCCCCGTCGGAGCGACTGCGTTTCGATGCGACCCTGACACGTGCCCTCCGTCGGGTGTATTCCCCCTCCCGGCCGCACACCCCGCGGTGTGCACCTGACAGTGGCGGACCCTCCGGCTGGTGGTGACCCGTCCTTCGCCTCCGAGCGGCCCCCGTCGGGAACCCTCTCGACTGCTCCGTTCGGGCACCTCCGTGCCTCCGGTCGATCCGCCGGTTCCCTTGCGGGTCCCGGCCTGATCTTGCCGTGTCGCTGCGCTCACTCCCGCTCCGAGGAACCCGTCCGGTGCTCTCGGGGCTTGCGCCCCTCGAGTCCGTCTCGGCAATCCCGGAACGCTCGTTCCTGCGTCGACAAGATGCATCCTGCGACCCGACCCCCGGCGGGTCAAGGGGCTGCGACGAAATCCCCAACCGGGGGCGCGATACCCACCGTCGGTCCCCAGTTCACTCGGGGTTCTCCACAGATTCAGCCACAGGCTCGGGCGTCGCGGGCATGTCGGGGAGGCGGAAGTCGGCGTAGTCGTCGGCATGACCGATCACGTCGTTCACGTACGCAGTCGAGTTGTTGTAGCCGAAGTAGGCGGACCGAAGAGCCGAGCGCGCCGACAGGTCGCCCCCGAGAGCACACAGGTAGCGGCCCGCGCTGTACGCGGCGTCGTAGAGGTTCTGCGGATCGGCCCAGCCGTCGCCGTTGCCGTCGCGGCCACGCCGGCTCCACGTCTCGGGGATGAACTGGAGCGGACCGACGGCCCGGTCCCATTCGACGTCGCCGTCGTACTCGCCGCCGTCGGTGTCGACGATCGCCAGGACGCCCGGTCCGCCGTCGAGCGCGATGCCGATGATCGGCCGATCCGCGCGCCCGTCGGCGCGCAGGCTGCGACCCCCGTAGCGCCCGTGCCAACTCTCGATTCGCGCGACGCCCGCGATCATCCACCATTCGAGGTCACAGGTGCTGAAGTCCTGGGCCAGCAGGTCCTCGGCGTTCAGATAGGCATCGAGGGCCACCACCGAGAGGTCGGTGCCGGGGAGGGTGGCAGACCAGCGAGCGGAGCGGACCGCTTCGGTCGCGGCGACGACCTCTCGTTCGAGCGCATCCACCGAGGCCAGTCGCTCCTCGATCACGGACCGGGTCGAACCGATCTCCGCAGTGAGCTCGACCGACCGACCGAGCAGGTGACGCTGTTCCTGATCGGCGTTGCGCTGACGTTCCAGGATCTCTTCGCGGGTGGAGAACTGCACCTCGTCGACGCGCTCGCCGAGGGCCTCGCTTCGGGCCAGCTCGGTGGCGTCGGCGGGGTCGTCGAGTCCGAGCAGCGGATCCGAGCCGAAGTTCACGTAGCGGTCGAGCGCCCGCGCCGCGAGGACGGCCTCGACATCGGCCAGCCGTGTGGCGAGACCTTCGGTCTCCTCGGTGACCGCGCGCAGACTGACCGCCACGTCGGCGGACTCGGAGGTCAGCGTGTCCATCCGCCGGGTCGCGCTGGCGAGGTTCCGGTCGTTCTCGGCCTGGGCGAAGAGCGCCGCGTCGAGCCGGGCAACGGCACGATCCCACGCGGCACCGCGCAGCTCGAGACCGGCGATGCGAGGATCGAGGCGGTCGTCGGGGACCAACACCGCGACGGCGGCCACGGCGTCCTCAGCGACGCCACCCTCGCTCACCGCACTGCTCGCCCCGGCCCGGTCGGGGGCGTTCGGCGACGTCGCGACGACCATGGCCAGTCCGCCCGTGGCGAGTCCGGCGATCAGGACGACGACGACCCAGTTGCGCAGTCCCAGACTGCGGTGATGTCGGTTGTCGAACACGGGCATGCCACCTCAGGAGCCCAATGGCCCCGGATCGCCCGCGTGACCCGAAGAAACACTCTACCCGTCGCCGAGCCCGTGGGGGTGACGCTCGGCGGTGCTCAGCGATCGGCCCAGTGGCCGCGCTCGACGAAGACCTCGCGGAGCAGTTCGGTGTCGTCGGTCATGACACCGTCGACGCCGAGATCGAGGAGTTGCTCCATCTCCTCCCGCTCGTTGACGGTCCACACGTGGACCTGGATGTCGCGAGCGTGGAGGTGGTCCACGAAGCGGCGGTTCACGATGGGCACGCCCTTGGAGCGAGCCGGCACCTGGGCGGCGTGGACCCAGTCGGTGCGCACCGGCAGGCCTCGGCTCTGAGCCACCAGCCGGGCCACCAGCCTCGGACCGGCGCTGACCGCCAACCCCGGACCGACACGCCGTCGCACGGCCGCGATACGGGCGTCGCTGAACGAGCCGATCATCACCCGGTCGACCGCGTCAGCCCTGGTGATCGCCGCGGCGAGGGGCTCCACGGCGGCGTCGTGCTTCGGGTCGAGGTTGACACGGGCGGTGGGAAAAGCTTCGAGGAGCTCGGCCAGTTGCATGATCGCCTCTGTCCCGCCGACACGGGCCCGCCGCACGACCGACCATGGCAGCTCGGCGATGACACCCGTGGCATCGGTGACCCGGTCGAGCACGTCGTCGTGAAAGGCCACGGCGACACCGTCGGCGGTGACGTGCACGTCGGTCTCGAGATGGGTGTAGCCGAGCTCGATCGCGTGCCGAAACGCCCGCTCGGTGTTCTCCGGGTGGGCCATGGCCCCGCCACGATGGGCGAAGGCGATCGGGTGGCCGACGGCGAGATACGGGTGGATGCTCGACACGTGGTCACCGTAGTTGGCTACGGTCGCCGTGTGAGCCCTGCGCATCGCCTGACCGAGATGATGTCCGGTGAACGCGAGGCGCCGCTCGACGAGATGCTCCTGCTGTTGGCTGCCGCCCGGCCGGACGGCGCCGACGTGGGGCGCGGTATCGCCTCCCTCGACGAATTCGCGGACTCGTGTCCGGATGCGACGGTCGGGTCCCTCGTGCGCCACCTCTACGTCGGCGAGGGTTTCGGCGGTGACCGCGCCGACTACCACGACCCGCGGAACTCCTACCTCGACCAGGTCATCCGCCGCCGCGTCGGCATGCCGATCACCCTCGCCGTCGTCGTCATCGAGGTCGGGCGTCGGGTCGGCGTCGATCTCGTCGGGGTGGGAATGCCGGGCCACTTCCTCGTCCGGGAACGAGACGACGTCGACGGCTTCATCGATCCGTTCCACGAGGGCACCCGCATCTCGGCTGCTGCCTGCGAAGCACGGTTCCGGTCGCTGCACGGTGCCGGCGCAGTCTTCCATCCGAGTTATCTGGCGCCGGTGCCGGCCCGTTCGATCGTGCAGCGGGTGCTCAACAACCTGACCGTGAGCTTCCGCAACCGCAGCCCGCGAGACCTCGACTGGCTGCTCGACATCCGGATTCGACTCCCGGCCGAGCCAACGGACCTCCGTGCGCTCGCCGAACTGTGCGAACTGCGCGGCCGCTACGACGAGGCGGCGAGCCTCCTCGAGCGGGCGGTCGACCACGGACCGCCCGACGCGACCGCGGACCGGGCGCGCGATCGGGCCGGCCGCCTCCGGGCCCGCCTGAACTAGAGACGAACAAGTCCCCGAGGTGGTCCGAGGCCGAAGGTGGGCCGGGCTACCCTCGAACCATGCACCGCCGCACCAAGATCGTCGCCACCATCGGGCCAGCCTCACAGGACGAGAGCACCCTGCGGGAGATGATCCGGGCCGGCATGGACGTCGCCCGCATCGGCCTGGCCCACGGCACGATCGACGACGGACTCGAACGCTTCCACCGGGTCCGCAAGGTCGCCGCCGACGAAGGCCGTCGGGTCGGCATCCTCGTCGACCTCCCCGGCCCGAAAGTGCGAGCCGCGTCCTTCGCCGACGGCGGCGTCGACCTGCCGACCGGCCACACCGTGGAGCTGCGCACCGGCACCGACGAATCCACCGCCGCCGTGATCGAAGTCGACTACGAGGGCCT
Source organism: Acidimicrobiales bacterium (assembly GCA_040219515.1). Taxonomy (NCBI): domain Bacteria; kingdom Bacillati; phylum Actinomycetota; class Acidimicrobiia; order Acidimicrobiales; species Acidimicrobiales bacterium. Next base: position 186,792 of record JAVJSI010000011.1, on the reverse strand, counting down.
CCTGACCGACGTGCAGCTCGGCGACCGGGTCACGGTCGGCGACGGCGGGGCGGTACTCGAGATCACCGAGAAGTCCGCGGAGAAGCTCCTCGCGACCGTGATCGCGGGCAGTCGGCTCCGGGGCCGGCCCGGCATCCACGTACCCTCCGACCGGCTCCAGATGGCCACGCCCACCGAAGAGGACTTCATCGCCCTCGATGCCTTCGTCGACGTGGGTGTCGACATGATCGCCATCAGTTTCGTGCGTTCGGCCCATGACATCCGCCGGGTCGGCACCGAACCCCACCCACGCGGCCCGCTGCTCGTCGCCAAGATCGAGACCCGCGCCGCGGTCGACAACCTCCCCGGCATCATCGAAGCGTCGGGTGCCGTGATGGTCGCTCGTGGCGACCTCGGCAACGAGTGCAGCCTCGAGGACCTCCCACACCTCCAGAAGCGCATCATCCGCGACTGCATCGCCGGCGGCCGCCCGGTGATCACGGCGACCCAGATGCTCGAGTCGATGGTGACCAGCCCGGCGCCCACCCGGGCCGAGGCGTCCGACGTCGCCAACGCGGTGTTCGACGGCTCCTCGGCGGTGATGCTGTCCGGCGAGACGGCCATCGGTGTCGACCCGGTCAACGTCGTGCGCACGATGAGCCGCATCGCCCGCCGCGCCGACGAGGAGATGGATCACGAGCAGTGGGCGCAGATGCTGGCCGACTTCCGGATGACCGACGAGGAAGCGGGTGCCGCGTCGGTCACCGACGCCATGACCATGGCCACCTGGCGCGCCACCCAGGAACTCGGCATCGAACACGTGCTCTGCATCTCCGGGTCCGGCTTCACGGTCCGCTCGATCGCCCGCTTTCGCCCCGAGGCCCAGATCCTCGGATTCTCCGTCAACGAGGCGACCGTGCAGCAGCTCACCCTCAGCTGGGGCACCACACCGATGCTGATCCAACCCCGCGACAGCAACGAGGACATGGTTGCCGAGGCGGTGCGTCACGCCAAGGCCGAAGGCCTCATCCGCTCGGGTGAGTCCGTCGCGGTGCTCGCCGGCTCCGACAGCCGCAGCCGTTCCACCAACGTCCTTCGCATCGAGCGGGTGCCGTAGCCCCGCCGTCGGCCGTCAGGCATCGGTGCCGACGAGCGGTCGGCAACCGACTTCGCCATCGGCGAGACGCACCCGCACATCCTCGGGCAGCTGATCCCACGGAACCTCGACGGTCTGCCCGTACAGGCTGCACTCGCACGTGCGGGCGCAGTGGTCGAGGTCGCTGCGCTGCACCCACAACGACAGGCCGAGTCCGGCCAGCGCGACGAACAACACCGTCTTGAGGGCCACCCGCTGGATGAACCGGACCACGACGTACATCAGGTAGATCAGCACGACGATCACCACGAGGAGGATCCAGGTGAGCATCTCGGGGTCGAGCCATTCGGGAAGGGCGGCCAATTGCACGGGACGACTGTAGGCGTGCGATCCGAGGTCGAGGGACCGCGTCGCTAGGCTCCTGCCATGACCGACGTGAACCTGTACCGAGAGGGCCCGCCCGACACGGTGCTCGCCCCCGAACCGCCCGAGGCGCTGGCCGCCCTGGAATCGGCGCTCACTGCCGACGAACCGGTCGCCGCGATCGGCGCGGTCTGTGCCGAATGGCCGATGTTCCTGGCCGCCTGGGCGTCGCTCGGCGACGCCGTCGACGAACCGGCGCTGGCCTACGCCGCGTACCGCACCGGCTATCACCGCGGACTCGACCGTCTGCGGGCCAGCGGATGGCGGGGGAGTGGCTTCGTGCGGTGGCGCAACGAGACCAACCGCGGGTTCCTGCGGGCGCTCAGCGGACTCCAGCGCATGGCGGCCGAGATCGACGAGACCGACGAGGACGAGCGCTGCGCCCTCTTCCTCAAGCAACTCGATCCCGACTGGCCCCCGGCCGAGTGATCGCACCGGGCCGCCTCGGCGGCACCGGGTTCGGAGGGACAGTGCTCGCCGGCGGACGGTCCCGCCGCATGGGCACCGACAAGTCGCTCATCACCATCGACGGTGTCGCACTGGTCGAACGGGCGGTCAGCGCCCTGACCGCCGCCGGTGCGGATCCGGTCGTCGTCGTCGGCGGGGATCGGGCGGCGCTCGAACGTCTCGGTCTCACGGTCGTCGACGATCGGTGGCCGGGGGAGGGTCCTCTCGGCGGGATCATCACTGCGCTGTCGGCGCTCGACACCGAGCTGGTCGCGGTGCTGTCGTGTGACCTCACCGATGCCTCGGCGAGCGCGGTCGCCCGCGTCGTCGGCGCGCTCGGTACGGCCGATGTGGCCGTACCGGTCGTCGACGGCCGGACGCAGTGGATGCACGCGGTGTGGCGGCGATCGGCGCTCCCGGCCCTCAGGGCCCGATTCGAGGCGGGCGTGCGGGCACCGAGGGATGCGGTCGACTCGCTGGAGGTCGCCGAGGTGCTCGGCGGCGATCCCGCCTGGTTCCACGATGCCGACCGACCCGAGGACCTCGCTAGCATCGCTCGAATGGACATGCCGGAAATCGACGTCAACGACCTCGCCCGCAAGCTCGACGAAGGTGCGCCGGTGTTCGATGTGCGCGAGGACGACGAGTGGGAGGAAGCCCACATCGACGGCGCCACGCTGGTTCCGCTGGGCACGGTGACCGATTCGGTCGAGCGGTTCCCCAGCGGCCGACCCGTCTACGTCATCTGCGCCAAAGGCGGCCGCAGCGCCCGCGCGGTCGAGTTCCTGCGCTCCCAGGGCGTCGACGCCGTCAACGTCGCCGGGGGCATGGGCGCGTGGATCGAGGCCGGACAGCCCGTCAGCGCCGGCGACAGCTGATGAGCCGAGCGGCCGACTATCGCATCATCGATCGTCAACAGGATCTCGACGCCGTCGTCGAAGCCCTGCTCGCACAGCCCCGCTACGCCCTCGACACCGAGTTCCATCGCGAACGCACCTACTGGCCGAAGGTGGCGCTGGTGCAGATCGCCTGGCCCGGTGATCTCGTGCTGATCGATCCACTCGCGGTCGATCTGGCCCCGTTGCGCCCGGTGATGGAGAGCGACACCTTGGCCGTGCTCCACGCTGCATCGCAGGACCTCGAGGTGCTCGAACTCGCCACGGGGGCCGTGCCCCGACGGCTGTTCGACACTCAGATCGCGGCCGGCTTCCTCGGCATGTCGACCCCGTCGTTGGCCTCGTTGCACGAGCGCGAACTGGGTGTGCAGCTGCCCAAGGGAAATCGGATGACCGACTGGCTCGTCCGTCCCCTCGGCAAGGCCCAGCTCGACTACGCCGCGTCGGATGTCGAACGCCTGCTCGAACTCCACGATCGCCTCGTGGAACAGCTCGAGTCCTTCGGTCGCGTGGCGTGGGCCGACGACGAGTGCGAGATCATGCGTACCCGGTGGCGCGGCCCTCGCGATCCCGACGAGGCCTGGCGAAAGATCAAGGAGGCCCGCCACCTCAAGGGCAAGGCGCTCACGGTGGTGCGGGCGGTGGCCGGCTGGCGCGAACGCCGCGCGGCCGAGATCGACCAGCCGGTGCGATTCGTGCTGTCCGACATCGCAGTGGTGGGCGTGGCGCAGGCCGCCCCGACCGACCTCGATGCGCTCGCGCGCGTGCGCGGCGTGGACAAGGGCGTCGCGAAGGGCTCGATCGGCCCGGCGATTCTCGAGGCCGTCGCCGACGGCGTGGCGTCGGACTGGCAGCCGCCCCGACCCCCGCGCCGTGCTGCCGACACCCGTGACCTCCGGCCCGCGGTCGCCCTCGTCGCGGCGTGGGTCAACCAGTTGGCCCACGACCGCTCACTCGACCCGGCCCTGTTGGCCACACGGGCCGACGTCGAGGCCCTGGTGCGGGGCGACGACGATGCCCGGCTGGCTTCGGGATGGCGGGCCGACCTCGCCGGGGGACCGATTCGGCGGCTCGTTTCGGGCGATGCCGCCCTCGCGTTCGAGGCGGGCGCCGTCGTTCTCGAAGAACGTTCCGGTCGACCTGTCGGCTGACGTGGGTGGATGACGTCAACGGGGGCTACAATCGGTGGTCTTGACGTTGTCGAATGGGAGCTCATCAGGTGAAGAAGGGGCGACACCGGCGCTATGAAGAAGCCCGTGAGCTGAAACGCTCACACGATGGCGACTTCGACGCTCTCCTCGACAGTTTCGACGATGGCGAAGGGGGAGAGCTCAAGCCCGAGCATCTCGCCTGGGCCGACGAGTTCGACGACTCGGCCGCCGACGACACGGAAGACAGCGCCGACGGCGACTGATCAGCCGCCCGTCTCGTCGAGGATCTCGTCGAGCTTCAGGATCTCGTCGGCGGTGACCACGCCGACGAAGTTGCCGTCACCATCGGTGACCGCGAGGACGTCGGTGCTCGACATCTCCATCGCGGCCACGGCGTCGCGCAGCGTCCACGACGGTTGACCGGTCGGCAGGTCGGTGTCCATCGACTCACCGACCGTCGTGTGCTCCCATTGGTCGCGATCGAGCCCGGAGATGTCCTCGAGCCGTGCCATGCCCTTGAATCGGCCGCCGTCGACCACGGGCACGATGCGCTCGCGTCGGCCGAGGACGTGCACGTAGACGAACTCCGACACCGTGGCGTCGGAGGGCACCGTGAAGACGTCGGTCGACAGGATCGAGGTGAGCGGCAGCGTGAAGCGTCGTTCCAGGTGGCCGAGCCGTTTCGCCCGCTGATAGTCGGCCACCGAGACCGGGCCGGCAACCACCTGGCTCACCGCCGCAGCAACCAGCGCGGGGACGACGAACGAACCCACTCCACCCGTGGATTCGGCGACGAACATGACCGCCGCGATCGGGGCGCGATAACCGGCGCCGAGGAAGGCCGCGAGGCCGAGGATGGGGTAGAGGGTCGTGTCGGTTTCACCCAACGCGACGCCGACGAACTCGCCCAGGACCACGCCGAGCACGGCCAGGGGGATGAACATGCCACCCACGCCGCCCGCGAAGGCCGTCGCCATCGTGGCCGCGATCCGCAGACCGAAGAGGAGCGCGATCAGGCCCATCCCGCGACCACCGACCACCCAGCCCATGGCCTCGGTGCCCGGCCCGAGGGTGAGCGGCTCGCCGAAGGCCTCCTGGCCGATCCAGGCGAGTGCGGCGAGCGCGACGCCACCGGTGGCGAGACGTGTGGGCAGCGGGACGGTCTTGGCCCCGGTCTTCGCCTTGCGGATCAGCCAGGCGAACCCTCGGCCGCCGAGTCCGGCGGCGATGCCGATGGCCAGCGCGCCGAGAAGGTCGACGAGATCGACACCGAGCACCGAGACGCCGCCCTCCTCCTCGAGGAAGACGCTTCCCTCCGCGAAGAACGGAATGACCGGCTCGGTACCGACCAGCGAGACGTAGGTGGCGTAGCTGGCCGCCGCGGCCAGCAACGACGGGAGGAGGGCTTGCGGGGTGACGTCGTCTCGATAGGGCGCCTCCATCGCGAAGATGACGCCGGTCGCCGGCGCCTTGAAGACGGCGGCCACGCCGGCCGCAGCACCCGCCGTGAGCAGCATCCGGGCTTCGTCGCGATGCAGGAACCCACCCGTCTTCTCGTGCACCCAGAGGCCGAGCGACGAGCCAGCATAGATCGACGGGCCTTCGAGCCCCATCGCCCCACCCATGCCGATGGTGGCAACGCCCGCGAGCAGCTTCCCGGGAAGTTCGGCGACCGGGAGTCGCGGCTGTCGTTCGTGAAAGACACGGATGTACTCGTCGGACGTCGACGTCGACGTGCCCCGACCGACGTAGCGCAGGATCAGCTGCGCCACACCGATTCCCACGATCGGCGCGGCCATGAGCACCGGTAGTGACTGGTCCAGGAGCCACTCGAACAACACGGGCTGCGTGAGCGCCTCGAAGATCGCCACGATGACCGCGACGATGACACCGGTCGCAACCGAGGCAGCCAGGAGTCGGACATCGTTGCCGCCTCGAGCGGCGGCGAGATACTTCTTCACGTCGCCCCTTCCTACACCGGAAGGCGGCGGGTGACACCGATGGGGCCGGCTCAGCCGCCCCGAGCGGCGATCACGGCGACGTCGACCGCGTGCACGATGTCGTCGGCATCGACGATGGGCACCACCCGCCGACCGTGGGATCGGGTCCGCAACTCCGCCTCGGCGGCGGCACGATCGAGATTCTTGAGACTCTCCGGCACGTCGACGAGGACGTTGCCGATGAGGAGCCCGTGCAACCGTGAGCGATCACCGCGTCGGCGCGGATGGATGAACTCCACCGGCCCGGCGAAGAGCGAACCGCCCTCGGCCCGCAGGGCCGGAACGCGCATACCGCGGGACTCGAGTTCCTCGACGACACCGATCAGCACGCCGTGCTGCACGCGGGTGCGGCGGTCGCAGTACGGCGACAGCTCGTCGAGCGAGAGGGGCTCGTTGACCCGCTCGAGCATGGCCAGCGCCGGCCGGTAGGCGGCGCTGGTCTTTCCACTACGTGTGCGCTTGATGGCGCGGGGACTGGGCCGGCCCTTCACCTCGATCGCCTCGAGGGTGCGGTGATCCAGGTAGCGGCGGGCCACTTTGGCGTTGTGGCGGGCCCGGCGCAGTCCTTCGTCCTCGTAGGAGTCGTGGCTCACGATGTCCACACCGGCGCCGGCGCGGGCAACGGCCTGGAGGGCGCCGACCAGCACCTGATTCTCCTCGATGTCGTACGCCCGCCGGGTCGAGGAGCAGACGAAGACGTCGCGGTTCCCGAGACTCGAGGCCTGGGCGGCCAGCGTCTCGGACCACTGCACCGGTCCGCGGAGTTCGCCGATGCACCGTTCGTTGTTCGAACCGACCGACGTCTTCAGCGTGCGGAGAATCTTCGGCATGCCGTGGAGGAGCGTCTCCGCCTCGTCACACGTGGCGACGAGCACACCCACGAGTTGTTCGACCACGTCGGTCGAGAGTCCGAGGAGGGCATCGACGGTGTGGCCCATGTCGAAGGGCCGGGCGAGCCGGCTCCACAACTCCGCGGTGGCCTCGAGCGTGCCGGCGAAGGGATCGATTCGAGGGCCGGTCACACCACGAGCTCGACACCGAGGATGTCGCTGATCGTCCGCTGTGCCTCGAGCTGCTCCGCGGGTTCGAGATGCTCGGCCACGGTGCGGTAGAGCGTCATCGCCCGGCGTTCTTCCATGCCCTCGAACTGGGGGAGGAAGTAGGCGTAGAAGACTTCGTAGATCAGGCGGGACTCGGAGATGCCGTCGCGGGCTCGACGGGCCGCGTACTTGGCGGCATCGAGGTAGACGGCCGGGCCGAGATCGGTGAACTGGCGCAGTCCGAGCAGACGCTGCACGATCTCGCCCTTGCCCTGGAGGAGTTCCCGATAGGCGCCCTCCGGCGGTGTGCCGACCTCGATGAACGCGAAGCGGCGCATGAGGGCGTAGGACATCTCGAACAGCAGATTCTTGTCGAAGACGTTCATCGTGGCGATGATGCGCCAGTTGGCCGACACCCGGATGACGTCGGTGTCGTCGGGCGCCTCGACACCGCTGGGCACGAGCGACAGCGGCTGGGGCGAGCCCTTGCGCTTGAACGGGAGCACGACGGCCGAACCCGACAGCACGGTGAAGAGCTGACCGAACGCACGGTCGAAGTTCGAGCGATTCAGCTCGTCGATGACGAGCCAGCGTCCGGTCTCGATCGCTTCCACGAAGAGGCCGGGGCGGAAGATGAGTCCCTCGGCGGTGGGCTGGAGGCCACCGATCGTCTCGAAGGTCGTCCACTCGGTCGTGGCCGTGGTCGGCAGATAGCCGGTGCAGAACATCGCCTTGCGGGCGACCTCTGATGCCATGTAGGCGAGCGTGGTCTTGCCGGTGCCGGGCGGTCCGGTGAGGATCACGTGTTTGCCGGCGTCGATGGCGGCGACCAGCTGGTCGATCACGTAGGCGGGGAAGATCATCCCCGCTTCATCGGCCGCGGCATTGAGGTCGTCGCTGGTAAAGGCAGTCACGACGCTCCTTTCGGCCGCAAGCGGGCCGACCTGAGCGTCAGATCGAGGGATTCTCGTCGCGGCGGCGAACCTGGGGGTGAGGAAGGAACACCGGTGCCTCGGGGTGGGTGGCCTCACGGTGGACGAGGTAGTCGACCAGCTTCTCGTAGGGACCCTCGCCCACGAGCTCGACGATCTCGTCGCGCAACGACCGCCAGACCGGCCGATCCTCGTTGAACGCGAGCGGATCGTCGGTGCACCACCAGGCGAACTCCGCTCCGCCTTCGCCCCAGTCACGGCGTTTCCACTCGCGCAACAGGTACGTCGTGTGGTCGTTCTGGTCGGTCCACTCGTCGAAGCGAAGTGGCAGCTGCCAACAGACCTGCGGTTTCCAGTCGAGGGGGCGTTCGTCACGAGCCACGGCCGCCTGATGGAACGCACACCCCGCACCGTTGGCGAAACCGGGCCGATTCAGGAAGATGCAGGCGTCGTCGACGGTCTGGGTGACCCAGTCGCCGTCGTCGTTCTTCACCAGCGGGCCGCCCATCTCCTCGGCCCGATCTCGCAGTTCCCACTCGTCGGGACCGAGCTCGGCCGCCCGGGCCAGGGTGGCCTGACGATCGGCCTTGTCGACGAAATGAGCACCATAGGTACAGCAGCCGTGCTCGTATTCGGGGGCGAGTTCGGTGAACACCCCGGGACAGCCTCGACCGTAGATGCAGCCGTAGTTGCTCATCATGAAGGTGACGTCGAACTGCCAGCTGTTGCCGTCGTCGTCAGTGAAGGTCACCCACTCGTGGAGTTCGGCCGCGTCCATTGTGCGACGGTAGCCCCGGCATCTGCCGATACGGTCTCCGGCGTGGCAGGAGAATTCGACGAGATCCGGAGTCGGCTCGAGATGATCGCCGAGGAGCTGGCCGACCTGGCCATTCAGCGGCTGCGCGAGTCGATCGACGCGGGGGGCCAGGAGCTGCCGGTCGACGAGAAGCGCCTGACCCGCGCTCGGCGGGCAGTGGAGAAGGCGATCCATCTCCTCGACGAACCGAACGACGATCCTTTCGCCTAGTTCGCCCGCTCAGGTGGCATCGTTGAGGGCGTCGATCATTCGACGCACCCCGGCCCAACTCCGTCGATCGAAACGAAAGGCGATGCGGTGGAGTTCGATGTGGTCGGCGTCTCGAACCTCGGCCTCGGTGGGATCGATGCGCTCGATCTCGCCCTTCGCCACGACATGTCCGAAGTCCTCGTTGAGACGGGCGAGTTCCTCGTCGCCGATCTCGCGCTGCAGCCGGAGCACCAGGCGCGAGCCGACGAACCGGATCGAGTGATACGTCCGGTAGAACCGGCAGATCTCCTCGACGGCGGCGTCGATCGAGTCGGTCACCATCACGAGGGACAGGTCGTCGGGTGCGATCAACCCGTTGTCACGGAGCTCGATCTCGACGAACTCCTTCCAGAGCTTCCAGTACGTGCCGCCCGGAGGGTCGAGCAGGACGATGGGCGCGGGCACGGATTTGCCCGTCTGGATGAGGGTGAGCAACTCGAACGCCTCGTCCATCGTGCCGAATCCGCCCGGCAGCATCACGTAGCCGTGCGACTCCTTGACGAACATCACCTTGCGGGTGAAGAAGTACTTGAAGTTGATGAGCTTCGGGTCGTCGAGGATGACCTTGTTGGCCATCGCCTCGAACGGGAGGACGATGTTGACACCGAAGCTCATCTCGGCCCCGGCCCCTTCGTGGGCCGCCTCCATGATCCCGGGTCCGGCGCCGGTGATGACCATCCAGTCGTGCGCGGTGATGGCCTGGGCGAAGTCGTGGGCCGCGACGTAGGCGGGGTCGCCGACCTCGGTGCGGGCACTCCCGTAGACCGTGCACTTGCGGATGCCGTCGTAGGGTGCGAACACGCCGAACGAGTAGCGGAACTCCTTCACGGCAGCGGACACCATCTTCAGCTCGCCGCGGTCCACGTCCTCGCGGGAGAGCCGGAGGGCCGAGACCATGAGTTCGAACACGTACTCGTGGTCGGCCGGATCGACCTTCTCGAGCAGTTTCAGGAGCTCCTGGTCGAGCTCGTCGTCGCCCGTTCGGTAGCGGGAGGGGAATTCGGTCACCGTCCGAAGCTAGCGCTCAGCTGGTGCGTAGCTCGCGACGCACCACGAGCTTGAGGCCGGACCAGTCGTCGTCGACCGCGCAGACCTTCACGTCGACGAGTCCATCGGGCAGCACGACCTCTCTGACCTGGTCTTCTGTGAGGTCGACGAACAACGGACTGGATTTCTTGGGCCAGCAGATCCACACCGATCGGTCAGGGAACGCGAGTGTCCAGAGCTGACGGCGACGACGGTCGAGGGCGCGACGGGTGGTGCAGAAGACGAGGCTGACATCGGGGGTGCCACGAGCGGAGTTGCGTACCACGACGTCTTCCGGCAGGGGCGCGAGGAGCTCGGCCAGATGGGTCGGTGCGTCGAGCGCCGCGACGGTGTGCCCGTCCTTGATCCCGAGCTTCTTCGCCAGGGGCGTTCCGCTGTAGCCGGCCGAAGCCATGGCGCCATCGTAGACGCCGTCCGTCGAGCCGTCGTTCGCCCGCCTGGTACGGTCGTTGGCATGACCTTTCGAGTGCGAGTCCTCAGATTCGTGAAACGACTGCTCAACGTGGGCGGCAAGGGTCAGCCGATCGGCTCGCGACGGGCGGTCAGCACTGCCAATGAGGCCACCGCCGGCCACGCCGAGTTCCGAGCCCATGCCGAAACGGGTAGTGGCGGCCTGACCGGGCTCTAGGCGCCGGCCACCGGGATGACCGTGCGGGTCCGCCGTGTGGTCGCCAGGGGCAACACATCGAAGTCCGGTCGTCCGTAGAGCGTGGTGCGCTGCACCAGACGGCGGCCGAGCGGCTCGACCACCCGCCGGAAGTCCTCGGCGGTGACGCCGGTGCCGTGATCGGCACCGGCGGCGCGCGAGATGTTCTCGTCGATCAGAGTGCCGCCGAGATCGTTGGCGCCCGCCTGCAGCAGCTGGGTGATCGAGCCGAAGCCGAGTTTCACCCAGGAACCCTGGATGTTGTCGATACGACCGCGATAGGCGATACGGGCAACGGCGTGCATCAGCAGTACCTCGCGCCACGTGGGACCCCGACGGGCCATCTTTCGCAGGTAGATGGGTGACGCCATGTGCACGAACGGGAGACCCACGAACTCGGTGAACCCTCCTGTCTCCTCCTGGAGCGCACGGGTTCGCAGGATGTGGTGGACCCAGTGCTCGGGCCGCTCCATCGAGCCGAACATGATCGTGACGTTGGACCCGAGCCCGACCGAATGGGCCACACGATGCGCTTCGAGCCATTCGTCGGTGTCGATCTTGTCGGGGCACAGGGTCTCACGAACCTCGTCGACGAGGATCTCCGCGGCGGTACCCGGCAGCGAACGCTGACCGGCGTCCCGGAGGCGGGAGAGATAGTCGACCAGGGGCTCTCCGTTGCGCTTGGCGCCCTCGGTCACTTCGAGGGCCGTGAACCCGTGGATGTGCATCCCGGGCACGGCGGCATGGACGGCCTTGGCGACGTCGATGTAGTAGTCGCCGTCGAAATCGGGATGGATACCGCCCTGGAGGCACACCTCGGTCGCGCCGAGTTCGGCGGCTTCGATGACACGCTCGGCGATGTCGTCGAGCGTGAGCAGATACGGCGTGCCCCGCAGGTTGAGCGACAGCGGGCCCTTCGAGAAGCCGCAGAAACGGCACTTGAACGTGCACACGTTGGTGTAGTTGATGTTGCGATTCGCCACCCAGGTGACGTCGTCGCCGACGATCTCGGACCGGAGCTGATCGGCCACCGCGGCGACCGCGGCGACCTCGGGCCCCCGGGCTCGGAACAGCGTCAGGATTTCGTCGAAACCCACATCCTGACCAGCGGAAACACCCTGGAGCACCTCGTCCACGGCACCCTTCGCAGCATTCGGGGCGAGACCGGGGACGAGCACCTGCGGATCGCCGCCGGCGCCGACGTACCACTGGGTCGACACGGTGCCGACGAGATCGAACTCGGCGCCGTCGCCCACCTTGGCCTTCTCCATGGTGCGTTCGGGCCAGACCGAGCCCGGGTCGTCGCGGGCGAACCCGTCGCTGTCGGAGCGATCCATGACCGCGAAGCGGAGCCCTTCGTCGATCCAGTTGTCGGGATCGCACACGTAGCGCGGATGGGCGGTGAGCCGCGGCGCGAGCATGTGGCCGTGGGCCTCGGTCACCTCGCGCAGCCGGTCGAGATCGGGCCAGGGGCGTTCGGGGTTCACATGGTCGGCGGTGACGGGGGAGACACCGCCCCAGTCGCTGACCCCGGCCTCGAGGAGATCGCCGAACTCGTCGGACAGGTTGGGTGGGGCCTGGACGTGCACCTCGGGGGGAAGGATCAGGCGGGCGAGGGCGATGGCCTCGAGATAGTCCGGTCGGGGGCAGGCCGGCGCCTGGTGCATCGCCGTGCCCTCCTTGGGCAGGAAGTTCTGCACGATCACTTCCTGCACGTGGCCATGGCGGGCGTGCGAGGCGGCGATGGCCTCGAGCGCCTCGACTCGGTCTTCGCGGTTCTCACCGATGCCGACGAGAATGCCGGTGGTGTAGGGGATCTTCTGCTCGCCGGCCCACTCGAGGGTGTCGAGACGGCGCTGCGGCACCTTGTCGGGGGCTCCCCGGTGGCAGTCGAGATCGTCGCGCAGCGACTCGATCATCATTCCCTGGCTGGGCGACACCTCGCGGAGGCGGGCGAGCTCGTCGGCGTACATCGCCCCGGTGTTGGCATGGGGGAGCAGGCCGGTCTCGTCGAGGACGAGCCGGGCCATGGCGACCACGTAGTCGACCGTGGTGTCGTAGCCGTGCCGTTGGAGCCAGTCCCTGGCCACCGGGTAGCGCTTCTCGGGACGTTCCCCGAGGGTGAACAACGCCTCGTGACAGCCCATCTCGGCCCCCCGCCGGGCGATGTCGAGCACCTGCTCGGGTTCGAGGTAGGGGGCGTCCAGGCGGGCCGGCGGCTGGGCGAACGTGCAGTACCCGCACTTGTCCTGACACAGCATCGTGAGCGGGATGAACACCTTGGGGGAGAAGGTGATCAGCGTGCCGTGAACGCCGTCTCGCACGATGCGGGCCTGCGCCATAAGCGTGTCGAGGGGGAGCGCCAGAAGGTCAGGACGCGGCATTGATCGTCTCCTCGGTGGTCTGGCGGCCGGGACCCGGCCGTGACGAGATCTCGGTGGGGGAGACGGGCGAATTACAGCTGGTGCACCACGGCTGAAGCTCGAGGCGCGTGCCGCAGTCGTCGTGCACCAGCTCGGTCGGGGCACCGTCGTCGCCGCACCAGGCGTCGCCCCACCGCATCAGCGCGAGGAGCGCGGGGGAGAGGGCCCGCCCCTTGTCCGTCAGGCGGTACTCGTGGCGCACCGGACGGTCCTGGTACGGGACCTTCTCGACCACGCCGGCCTCGACCAGCGCGGCAAGGCGGTCGGTCAGCAGGTTCTTGGCGATGCCGAGATCGTTCTGGATCCGGGAGAACCGGCGCACACCCCGAAACACGTCCCGCAGGATCAGCAGCGTCCATCGATCGCCGATCACATCCAGCGTGCGCTGGATGGAACAGTCATGTGCCCCGAGAGGCGGGGACGGTGGGCGGAGGCGAGGAGACATGGCCCACGGACTCTAGATTCAGTGGGTTGCGATTCGCAACCAACCCCCGGGTCAGTACGTGAACACGTGGGTCGCGTTCCAGCCGCCCCCGTCGGTGCGCCAGAAGCCCACCCCGATCGACGAGTAGTCCGGGTTCATCATGTTGGCGAGGTGCGGCGGGCTGTTCACCCACATGCCGTGCATCTTGTCGGCAGCGTCGCCGGGTCCGGCCGAACCGGCACTCCACCACGCGATGTTCTCGCCGTAGGGGAGCGAGCTGTGCTCGAAGACGCCGGTGCGATCCATCGTGGCCGACCAATCACGGGCTTCGGCGTCCATCGCCGGCACGCGGATCAGCGGAGCGAGGCCGCCATCGACCCGGAGCTGGTTGATCAGCTCGAACGAGTACGCCTCGGCAGCAACCAGCTCGGGGACCTCGGCGGCCTCGGTGCACACACCGGCTTCGGCCACCGTCACCGTCGGGCTTCCGGCCGCTCGATGGAGAAAGGCCGCGACCTCGCCGCGGGTCACCGGTCGATCAGGCGAGAACGAGGTGGGCGACGTGCCGGTGGTGATCCCCTCGGCGACCATCCAACCGACGGCATCGGCGTAGAAGTCGCCGGTGTCCACATCGTCGAAGAACTCGGCCCCGCTCGAGGGTGAGCCCGCAGCCCGGTGGAGGAAGGTGGCCAGTTCGCCACGGGTGACCGGCCGCTCGGGGGAGAAGGTGCTCGGCGTCGTGCCCGTGGTGATGCCCGCGGCGACCATCCAACCGACCGCGTCGGCGTAGAAGGCCTGGTCGGCGACGTCGCGAAAGCCCGAGCGGGCGGCGGGCGGCCGGTCGGCCACACGGTGGATGAACGTCGCCACCTGACCCCGGCTCGTGGCCACGTCGGGAGAGAAGCAACCGGGCGCGGTACCGCCGGTGATGTCGTTGTCGACCATCCACTGCACGGCTTCGGCGTAGTAGTCATCACCGGCGATGTCACCGAACCCGGCGACCGATGCCTGCGAGTCGGTCGACAGCAGAAGAATGACGACCGTGGAGATGGCGGCGCAGGCGGTCGGGAATGTGCGGCGCATGGATCACCCTCTGGTCGCGCGGGACGTCCATTCGGTGTCGACGGCCGGGGCCCGTTGCTTGATAGTTCGCGCCGGCCCCGAGGGAAATTGGGCCGATCGACCTATGTCGAGGTCGGGTCGTCGAGATCACCGGCGGCGGCCAGCGCGCCGGCGAGGAACGCCGCCCGCTCGTAGACCATCGAGAACCAGTGTTCGGCCGGCGTTTCGTTGCCGGTCAGGGGCGGACGACCGAGTGAATGCAGCACGGCCCGGACGTCGGGTGAGTGCTGGAGCCCGTCGATGCGGTCGGGGAGCCGTTCCGGGTTGCCCCAGAACTCCTCCGGGTCGACCTTCGGCGCGGCGTTCTTCTGTCCGCCCTGGTTCTTCTGTTGGGGCGAGCCGCCCCGCGATCGCGACCGGTTGCGCTTCCGGCGAGGCTGGTTGCGTTCGTTCACGAGCCGACCTCCGCGGGCAGCGATTCCTCGGCCAGTTCCTCGTCGACGTCGAGCAACAGCGAGGCATCGATACCCAGGGCCATCTGGAGTTGGCTCGCATCGAGATCGGCGATCGAGCTCGACTTCGGCAGCGTGAGGTTGGCGATCTGGCGCTTGCCGGCCACCACTTCCTCGACCCGCTCGTCGATGGTGCCCGGGCACACCAGGCGATGACAGATGACGGTGTTCTCCTGGCCGATGCGCCACACCCGGTCGCGAGCCTGATCTTCCACCGCAGGGTTCCACCAGCGGTCGTAGAGCACGACGTGATTCGCGGCGGTGAGGTTGAGGCCGGTGCCGCCCGCCTTCAGCGACAGCACCATCGCGCCCGCGCCGGGGGCCTTCTGGAACTCGTCGACCAGCTGGTCACGAGCGCTGCGGCCGAGGCCGCCGTGATAGCACTCGATCTTCTTGCCCGTGCGTTCGCTGAGGTAGTCGGCCAGCGTCACGCCCCAGGTGGCGAAGTGGGTGAAGACCAGGACCTTCTCGTTGGCCGCGAACACGTTCTCGATGATCTCGTTGAGTCGCACGAGCTTGCCGGAGCGACCCTCGATGCCGCGGTCGTCGGCCTGATAGTTCACCGGGTGGTTGCAGATCTGCTTGAGAGCGGTGATCGCGGCGAGCACCGCGCCCTTCCGCTCGGGCGTGCCCGGCTCCTTCTGCTGACTGTCGGCGATGAGGGTGTCGATGACCGCCTGGTACAGGCCGATCTGCTCGGGGGTCATGGCGCAGTGCTCGAGTTCGTCGATGCGGTCGGGCAGTTCGGCCGCGATGGCCGGCTCCGACTTGGTGCGGCGGTACACGAGGATGCCGTTGAGCGCTCGCAGGGCCTGCTCGCCGTCGTTGGATGCCTGGCCGTTCAGCTTCTCGGGGGTGAGCTGCGACACGAAGGCCGCGCGAGGGCCGAGCAGGCCCGGGTTGGCCCAGTCCATGATGGCCCAGAGGTCGCCGAGGCCGTTCTCGATCGGCGTGCCCGTGAGGGCGATGCGGGTGTGGGCATCGAGCCGACGGAGTTCCTTGCTGGTCTCCGCCGCCGGGTTCTTGATGGCCTGGGCCTCGTCGATGACGACCTTGCCCCACTGGTACTCGCTCAGCTGGTCCATGTCGCGAACGGCCGTGCCGTAGGTGGTGATCACCAGGTCGGCCTTTCGGATCGCCGTGCCGAGGGACGGCCCCTTGGCGCGGTTGGCGCCGTGGTGCACGAGGACCTTCAGGTCGGGAACGAACTTTCGTGCCTCGCTGGCCCAGTTGCCGACCACGGCGGGGGGCGCGATCACCAGGCCGGTGCCGAGGTCGCGGTTGGCGTAGATGTTCGCCAGGGTCGTCGGGGTCTTGCCGAGGCCCATGTCGAGGGCCAGACAACCACCCAGTCCGGCGTCGCCGAGGAAATTCAGCCAGGCGAGGGCGTCGGCCTGATAGCTCCGCAGCTCGCCCTCGAAGCCGTCGGGCGTGGTCTCGGGCGACTCGGGCAGCGATTCGACGCTGCGGAGGAGCTCGGCCGCCCACCCCTCGCCCACGATGCTGACGCCACCGGCGAGGGGCGAACCCTCGAGTCCCAGGGCATGGCGGAGCATGTCGGCGCCCGTGAGCCGGGTCTTGTCGGCCCGCTCCGCGAGCGCGGCGGCGGCTTCGACCAGGTCGGCCTTGTCGAGCTCGACCCACTGGCCGCGTGACTTCACCAGCGGGCGGGCCTCGGCGGCGAGACGGGCGATGTCGGCCGCCGAGAGCTCGACCTCGTCGAACACCGCCGACCACCGCACGTCGGCCAGCTGCTGCGCGCCGACGACACTGTCCTCGGCCTCGGAGGTGAGACGGAGCGATGCCGTCGCCTTCTGCCGTCGGAGTTCGGGAACCCGCACGTCGAATCCGGCGGCCCGGAGGATGTCACCCGATGTCGTCATCAGGTTCCAGGCCTCGTCCTGGGAGAGGATGACCTCGCCGCGACGACGCCCGCCGAGCCGCAGGAGCTCGGGGAACAGGCGTTCGAGGCGGGCCAGCTGCGCGGCGGTCTGCTTCGCCCGGGTCTTGCTGCCGGTCGTGACGGCGACCTCGACCGGTTCGAGATTGCCTTCCTCGGAGGGCGCCAGCACAGCGACGTGCCACGCACCGGCCGGATCGGGCGGATCGAGCTGCACCACGAGCCGCCGACCGGTGGCCCCGAGAACGGGCTGTGCCCATTGACTCATCCGGCGGACGAGCTCGCCCCCGGCCTTGGTCGGTGCCACGAACGGTTCGCCGTCGAGCTGACAGAGCGCCGCCTCGGCCACGTCCTGCTTCGTGGAGATCTTCGGGGGAAGCGCGGGGGTCTCGAGCTGGCCCGCCGCAAACGAGACGATGGCGTCGGTGAGGTCGGTGAGCGCCGCCATCGCGAACTTGTCCTTCTCCTGCTCGCGACTACCGAGCATGGCCGCACCGGGGACCGACGCAACCAGACCATCGAGTACGTCGTCGTCGACCAGGGCCGGACTCCACCGCATCCGGAACGTGCCGGTGTCGGGGGCCGACGGATCCTTGCGCCGCCGCTTCTGCTGCACGAGCTGGGGCACGTAGCGGCCCTGCATGACCATCTCGATCGCGGCGGCCGTGGCGATGCCCATCCACGCCACGCTGGTGCCGACACGATCGTCGTCGATGGTCGATCCGAGCGGTGCGAGCCAGCCCAGCACCTTGCCGAGTGGCGCCGACACCGTGGCGACCCGGCCGTTGCCGGGGATCTTCACGGTTGCGCGCTCGTCCCAGTCGTCGACGACGCCGCCGAGATCGCGGATCCGCTGCAACACCTGTTCGTCGGATTCCGCACGCTGACCGAGGCCGGAGGCCCAGGCCACGATGCGGCCGTCGGACCGTGACAGGTGCAACTGCACGGCACCGACCGGCGTGTCGGTCGGGGTCTGCTGCGGCGACGAGCGCTGGCCCTCGGTCGGCGGTTGCAGCTCGGATTCGTCGGGCTCGCCGAGGAGCTGGGTGAGCACCTCGTCGATGCGCCAACAGTCGCGGTCGAGATCAGCCAGTACCAGGGCCCGCTCGGCCCCGCGCAGCTCGCGACGCGCGGTGGCGAGGCGCTGTTCGGACTCGTCGAGCAGACGCCAGAGACTGGCGACCCAGGCGGGCTGACGTTGTTCGAGATATGCGGTGTCCTCGGCGGTCGCACGGCCGTCGAGGTGGGCTTGGACCAGACGATCGAGCTGGCTCGATGTCAGGACGGCCCCGTCGGTGTTCGTAACTGTTCTCTCCTACGGCGGGCGGGACACGACCTCCCCTGCGGGAACGTGTCGATCCGGCGTCGCGCCTTCGTGACCCGCAGGGAGTCACGCCTGACACGACCATCCGATGTCGGCTCCGTGATCCGCATCGGACTCTGCTGGTATGCCCTTCGGCAACAACAGCCTGCACCTGAGTCTACGACAACGGGGCCGAACCCCACCCCATGGCCGGGAGGCGCAAGGAAACCGCCGGGCCGGGCTCGGCGAACCGATCCGTCAGCGCAGACCCTCGGCCTTGGTCGCGAGCGCGGTCAGCAACTCGTCGAAGCTCTTCTCGAAGGCGGCGACGCCTTCGTTCTCGAGCTGCTGGGTGACGTCGTCGAGGTCCACCCCCACCGTCGCGAGTGCCGAGATGACCTCCTGCGCGGCGCCGACGTCGGCATCCACGGTGCGGGCGATCGTGCCGTGGTCCTCGAACGCCTCGAGGGTGCTGTCGGGCAACGTGTTCACCGTGTCGGGACCGATGAGTTCGTCGACGTAGAGCGTGTCGGGGTAGTCGGGGTCCTTGGTGGAGGTCGAGGCCCACAGCGGGCGCTGCACACGTGCGCCCCGCGCCACCAGCGCGTCCCAGCGCGGACCGGAGAAGGTCTCGAGGAAACGGGCGTAGGCCAGCTGCCCGTTGGCCACTGCGGCCGTGCCCCGCAGCGCGAGGGCCTCGTGGGTGCCGATGGCCTCGAGTCGACGATCGATCTCGACGTCGAGGCGGCTGATGAAGAACGACGCCACGCTCGCGATGGCGGAGAGATCACCCTCGGCCCGTTCGAGACCGGCGAGGTAGGCCTCCATCACCTCGGCGTAGCGGTCGAGGGAGAAGATGAGGGTGACGTTGATCGAGCGACCCTCGGCGATCATCTGCTGGATCGGTGCGAGTCCCTCGGCGGTGGCGGGGATCTTGACGAAGAGGTTGGGGGCCTGCAGCTGTTCGTCGAGCGAGCGCGCCGCGGCCTCGGTGCCCGCCGAGTCTCGGGCGAGGCCTGGGTCGACCTCGACCGAGACGTAGCCATCGAGACCGTCGGACTCGTCGTGGACCGGACGAAGGATCTCGAGCGCCGAACGGATGTCGCTGGTGACCAGTCGCCAGTACGAGGCCTCGACGTCGAGCCCTTCACCCACTGCTTCGCCGAACTCGTCGTCGTACTCGGACGAACCCTGGATGGCCTTCTGGAAGATCGACGGGTTCGACGTGAGCCCACGCACCCCGCGCGCCACCCAGTTCTCGAGCTCGCCGCTGGTGATCCAGCCACGGCGAATGTTGTCGAGCCACGGGCTCTGTCCCTGCTCGGCGAAGAGATCGTGCAGGCGGGTCATGGGTCCTCCGGGACAGGTTTTCGACGAGAGGGTTTCGACGAGCGGGTGTGACGATCGGGTTCAGGGGGCGAGAAGTGCGTGGACCCGGGCCACCAGGTGATCGCTGGTCATCCCGAGTTCTGCCAACACCGTATCGCCGGGGGCCGACGCACCGAAGCGATCGATACCGACCACGTCGTCGACCCACCGGTGCCAACCCTGGGTCACGCCCGCTTCGATGGCGATCGACGGAATCGAGCGGGGGAGCACGGCGTCACGGACGTCGGCATCGGCCGCCTCGAAGAGTTCCCACGACGGCATCGACACGACCCGGGCGGCGACCCCGCCCTCGGCCAGCTTCTCGGCGGCGTCGACGCACAACGAAACCTCGGAACCGGTGCCGACCAGCGTGACCGCCGCGTCGGCCGCCTCCTGCAGCACGTAGGCACCCTGGGCGACGCCCTCGGCCGACGTGCCCTCGAGCACGGGAACGTTCTGTCGGGTGAGGACGAGGGCAGTGGGGCCCCCCGACGCAACTGCCACCCGCCATGCCGCAGCGGTCTCGTTGGCATCGGCCGGTCGGATCACCCGCAGGTCGGGGATGGCCCGCAGCGAGGCGAGGTGTTCGACCGGCTGGTGTGTGGGCCCGTCCTCGCCCACGCCGACCGAGTCGTGGCTCCAGACGAAGATCGTGTGGGCCGAGGACAGTGCGGCGAGACGAACCGCGCCGCGCATGTAGTCGGCGAACACGAGGAAGGTGCCGACCACCGGAATCGCCCCGCCGTGCAGCGCCATGCCGTTGGCGATGGCGCCCATCGCGTGCTCCCGAACCCCGAAGTAGATCTGGCGGCCGCCCGGGTCGGCCGCCGAGAAGACGCCTTCGTCCTTGATGACGGTGCCGGTGTTGCCGGTGAGGTCGGCGCCGCCGCCGGTGAGACCCGGCACGAGCGGCACCAGCGCCTGCAGCACGGCATTCGACGCCTTGCGGGTGGCGATCGAGTCACCCACGTCGAACGTGGGCAGCGCATCCTCCCAGCCGGGAAGGCCGGTGCCGCTGAGTTGCGCCTCGAGAGAGTTGCGGTCACCGTCGAACGCGGCGACACGCGACTCCCAGGCCTCGCGAGCGCTCACCCCACGGGTGCCTCGACGGCGATACTCCTCGAGGACGTCGTCGGGGACGTGGAAGGACTTGTCGGCCGGCATCCCCATCACCGTCTTCGTGGCGGCGATCTCCTCGTCGAAGATCGCGTAGCCGTGGGCATCCGGCGTGTTGGCCGACTCGGTCGCGGGCGTGGCGATGATCGTGCGGATGATGACGAGCGAGGGCTTGTCGGTGACGGCCATGGCGGCCCGCAGGCCGGCCTCGAGCGCGTCGAGATCGTCCCCGACCCCGCCCAGTTCGTGGACGTCCCACCCGTAGGCCCGGAACCGGGCGGCGGCGTCGTCGGTGAGCGCGAGCTCGGTCTCACCGTCGATCGTGATGTGGTTGTCGTCGTAGCAGAGAACGATCTTGCCCAACCCGAGGTGTCCGGCGAGCGAGGCCGCCTCGTGGCTGATGCCTTCGGACAGGTCGCCGTCGCCGCAGATGCCGAACACGTGGTGATCGACGATGTCGGCCCCGTAGCGGGAACGCAGCTGGGCTTCGGCGATGGCCATGCCGACGACGTTCGCAACACCCTGGCCGAGCGGACCGGTGGTGACCTCGACACCGGTCGTGTGGCCGACCTCGGGGTGGCCGGGCGTGTTCGATCCCCACTGACGGAACTGCTCGAGGTCCTCGATCGTCAGGCCGAAACCGGCGAGATGCAGGATCGAGTACTGCAGGATCGACGCGTGGCCGGCGGACAGGACGAAGCGGTCACGGTCGACCCAGTCGGGGCGGCCGGCGTCGTAGTCCATCACCCGCGTGAACAACACGTGGGCGAGGGGAGCGAGCGACATGGCCGTGCCCTGGTGTCCCGAGCGGGCGGCGTGCGGTGCATCCATGGCCAGCCCACGGATCGTGCTGATGGCACGCGCGTCGAAATCGGTCATTCGTCCTCCAGGTCGGGATCCTGTCGGAGACTATCCGCGCGATTCCGCCACGAACCGGCCCGACCCGGTCCGGATGTTCCTCAGCCGTAGAACAGCAGCACCGACGCGGTGAGACCGTGGACGTGGTTCCGGCCCCGAACGGGACCGATCTCGCCGGCACAGAACATGCCGGCAACGGCGCCGCCGTGGACGGCGTCGTGCACGAGTTCGGCGTCGTGGTCGGGCGTGGCGAACATCCGGGTACCCCGACCGTTGCAGGTGAACACCAGGGCAGCGTCGGCATCCACGGGCGCGAGGAGCGAACGCAGGTCATCGGATGCCGTCTCGGCGTCACGCACGTGGAACTGCAGCGTGGTGCCGACGGGCGCATGGTCGCCGATGCGCACCGCGCCGGACTCGGCGTCGGTGCCGAGCACGCCGCGGATCAAGAAGTCGCCCCGTTCGAACTGCTCGGCCTGCTCGTCGATCACCAGGCCCACATGGAGGCCGTGGGCGAGCAGAGATCGCTCGTCGTCGTCCGCATCGTCGAGCAGCGACTGCAGCCGTTCGAGCGCCGGGCGCGAGGCCAACCCCGTGACCAGGTTCCGGTCCGAAGCCGTGACGATCAGTGGATCGCCCACCGGCCGGCAGCCCTGCGACACCAGTGTTGCGTCGTCGGATCCCTCGGGGAGCAGAATGGCGACGGCACCGTCGGAGTGCACCTCGCCCTGCACCACGAGCCGGTTGGCACCCGGTCCGCCGGCCGAGGCCATTCCGCCGACGACGGAGAGGTTCGGGTACTGCTCGTTCGTCGCCTTGACGAAGGCCTCGGTCGGAAACGACGACGGGTCGGTGAGCAGGATCAGTGTGCGACGACCGACCGCGGCGTCGTCGGGCATCCCGACCACGGCGACGCCGTCGGGGGAGTGGATCACCTCGAGGCGCACCGCCTCGGCGGGACCGGTGCGACCGGCCCACACCGACACCGCCGGCACCTCCTCGACTTCGGACGGACCGCCGATCACGCCGATGGCAGTGGTGCCGATGAGGGCGCCCGGCGCGAGAATCGCGTGCACCGCGGCCGCGAGGTCCGTCATGGCGTCGACATGCGGGCCGGTCACGAACAACAACGCGATGTCGGCACCCTGCCCGACCCGGTCGAGCACCGCCCCTGCCGCCTCGGCCACGGCATGCGCCGCGTCGGGGTGTTCGCTCACCGCCGACCCGAAGGTGGCCGCGCCGGCGGCGACCACGCTCAGCCCTCCGTGGGCGGGAGCAGCGTGTAGGGAACGGTGGTGTGCGGACCGTGACCGATGCGACACCGCGCCTCGATCGATCCATAGTCGGTGAATTCGAGCTCGGCCCGCACGAGCCGATAGGTGAACTTGCCCGGCTCGACGTCGAAGGGCTGCACGTTCCGGGCGATCTGCTCGTCGTCGCGATGGAAGGTGACCTCGAGCACGCCCTGCCCCGACGCTTCGGTGGGACAGCGCACGATGACGCACAGATGGGGCGCCCAGGTGAGCGGCACCGGCGTGGGGGCCGCTGCGCTGAACTGGATGCCCTTCAGGTCGATCCGGGTCGCCGGACCCTCGACCTGACGAAGGTCGATCTCGTCGATGAAGAGCGCCGAAACGATCTGCATGGCCGGCGCTGCGTCGGGCGAGGAGTCGGTCGTTGGAGGCATGCGCGCACGCTATCGGGGCCTGCGGTACCGATCCCACTACGCTTCGGCTCGTGACCGACATGGCCACCGCCGACTCCGACGTGCCCACGCGTGAGGCGATCGGTACCGCGGCGCGCCGACTTTTTGCCGAACGCGGCTTCGACGGCACGTCCTTGAACGACATCGCGGCGGTGGTCGGCATCCGCCGCCAGAGCCTCCTCCATCACTTCCCGTCGAAGGAAGCGATGTATCGCGACGTCTTCGAACGGGCGCTCGCCGAGTGGTACCAGCGGGTCGAGTCCGCGGTCTCACAGACCTCGGCGAGCGGGTGGGACAAGGTCGACTTCGTGCTGGCCGCCGGCTTCGACTTCTTCAAGGACAATCCGGACTTCGTGCGCATCGTTCGCCGCGAAGCCCTCGCCGAGGAGGGCACCGGCCACATCGAGCTGGGCGTCGCGCTCCAGCCACTGTTCGCTCGCGCCGTCGAGTACTTCGAGCGCGAGATGAACGCCGGCCGGTTCCGTCGCCACGACGCCGAGCAGCTCCTCCTCACCGGCTACGGGGCGCTCCTGTCCTATTTCTCCGATGTCGCCTTCATCGGCGATCTGCTGCTTCGCGACCCGCTCGACGAGGCCTCGCTCAACGCCCGATTGACCCACATCCGTGAGTTGTTCCGGGCCGCGCTCGAGCCCCCCTCGACATGAACGAGTGGGGGCGGCACTACCTGGGCCGCCGGGCCGCGTAACCTTCGTCCCACATGCGTCGGTCCATCCTCCCTGTCATCGTCCTCGCCGTCGCCATCGCGGCGTCGTTCCTCGCGGGACAGGCCAACGACGCCGCGGATCCGAACGACCCGGCCGGCGACGACGCAGTATCGCTCACCACCCCCGTCCTGAGCATGCGGCGCACCCCCGAGTGGCTGCGCCAGCCGACCACCAGCAACCTGCTGGCGGCTGCGGTGCAGGCGCCGATCGACACCGTCGGCCAGGCCGGCGCCGTCTGCGCATCCGTCCACGTCAACGGTGAGCCCGTCACCGACATCGCGGCCACCCAGGCCTTCATCCCCGGCGAAATCCAGCGGTTGCTCACGGTCATCGCCCTCGACACCCTCGGCAGCGGCGGGTTCACCACCGAAGTCGTCCGGTCCGGCGACGCGGTCATCAACGACGAAGGTGTGCTCGAGGGAGATCTCTGGCTCATCGGTGGCGCCGACCCGGTGTTGTCCACCGACGACTACATCAGCCGCTTCGGCGACGACCGGGCGTTCACCCCGCTCGAGGAGCTGGTCGCCGACACGGTCGCCGCGCTGCGAGACGAGGGGATCACCGCCATCGGCGGCCAGGTGATCGGGGTCGACGCCAAGTACGCCGGTACTCCGCAGGTGTTCGGCGACTTCTGGACCAACGCCGAGATCGCATCGGGCACCGTCGGGGTCACGTCGGGCCTGCTGGTCGACAACGGGCTGTCGTCGTTCCCCACCGAGGTCGACCTCGCCAGCGATGTGCGCAGCGCCGACGGAACCGCCCATGCCGCCTCCGTTTTCGCCTCTCTCCTGAACGGCGCCGAGATGCCGGTCGTCGGTGGGTCGAGCGCCGGCGACGCGCCCGCCACCATCAGCCGTCAGTCCGTCGCCAGGATCAGTTCGCCGCCGCTCGACGACATCGCGAAGCGGGCTCTGGTCGACGGCACCACGGCCGAGATGCTGTGGCGTGAAATCGCGGTGCGCAGCGGCAACCCCTTCGGCGCCCTCGCCGCCGTCAACGCGTCGCTCGTCGAGCTCGGTCTGCTCCCGAACGACGAGGCCGGCAACTTCCCCAAGTACGACGGGTCGGGGCTGTCGCTGCTCAACCGGGCCCGCTGCGACACGTTCACCGGTGCCCTCGACGGCGACGCGTCGAGTCTCGCGGCCGAGTCGCTGCCCCCGGTCGAGACCACGAGCCTGGCCGACTGCGCGCCGGCCGGGCTCACGTCACTGCACGTCCTCGCCGCGGCGCGTCCCGAGGTGACCTCGATGGCCGGGCGGGCGGTTGCCGGTAACGGCGACGTCATCACCTTCTCCATGATCGCCAACTGGCTGCCCGGCGAGAACGGGGCCTACGCGCCACAGGCCGTCTGTGACGGACTGTTCCCGGCGGTGCTCGAGGCGATCGCCGACCATCCAGCGGGGCCGCTGCTCGAGCAACTGACCCCGCTCCCGGCCGGATAGCCGTGTACGAGCTGCCGATGTTCCCACTGGAGCACACGGTCGCACCGACCGCGGTGGTGCCGCTGCACATCTTCGAACCCCGGTATCGGGCCCTCGCCGCCGCGGTCACCTCCCTCGACGAACCCGAGTTCGGCATCGCGCCGATCGAGCGGGGCCGCGAGGTCGGCGGCGAGGACGTGCGCGCCGACGTCGCCGTCGTCGCCCGCGTCGTCGACTTCGAGGAGTACCCCGACGGCCGGTGGGCGCTGATCGCCGTCGCCACCCGACGCCTGCGCGTGATCGAGTGGCTGACCGACGATCCGTACCCGCGGGCCCGGGTCGAGGATTGGCCCGACGACGACGCGGACCGCTATGTCGCGCAGCTCGGCGACGATCCGCTGACGACCATGACGGCCGAGCTCGAACGGATCGGCGCGGCCGTCGCGCGCCTCCAACCCGACCACCCCGTCGATGTGCCGACACTGAGCGACGACCCGGCCCAGGCGACCTGGGAGGCCGCAGGGTTCGCGCAGCTCAACAGCCTCGACACGACCACCCTGTTGCGCACTCCCGGCGCGGCCGAACGACTCCACCTCGCCGAGGGCCTCGTGCGAGAACGCGCCGAGATGCTGGAGGCTCTGGCCGACGAGCGCGGATAGGGTGTTTTTCCAATGGCAGATCGAATGGGCCCGGGCGACTTCTTCGAGTTGGTCAAGGCATACGCACGACAAGAGACAATCGAGCCGCTGCGCGGGGCCGGCCGATGGGTCGGTTTCGGCATCGCCGGCAGCGTGCTGCTCATGCTGGGTGGCGTGGCGCTCACCATGTCGATGCTCCGTGTCCTCCAGGAGGAGACCGGGTCGACGTTCACGGGCAATCTCTCGTGGTTTCCGTACCTCGCCACGCTCGGCGCCGCCCTGGTGATCATCGCCCTGCTCGTCTGGCGCATCACGAAGAGGAGCCTGTGATGGCATCCGACCGCAAGTCCGAGAAGAACGCGACCGTCGGTGAGCCGATCACCCGCGACGACATCGAAGCGGGCCTGCGCAGCTTCGTCGGTGAAGCCGAGAAGACGGTCCAGAGCACCGCCAGGAAGATGATGCCGGTCGTCGTCGGTGGCGGCCTGCTCGTGCTCTTCGTCGTCTACCGACTCGGCAAACGCGTCGGCACCACGAAGTCGACGGTCGTGGAGATTCGGCGCATCTGATGGCCGGTCGCGGCTTCGGGCCCACCTACGCCAAGCGAATGATCCGCACGAACAGCGTCCGCAAGGGCCTGCTCGGCGGTTCGCGTTTCTGGCTCACCATCTTCGGGCTGAGCTACGTGGTGCGGTGGATGGGCAACGTCACGAAGCGCGGCGAGATGCCGGTCCGATTCTCCGAAGCGCTCCAGCCCGGCGAAGAGCTCGTGATCCGCCACACCACCGACACCCGTGGAAAGTCCTGAGTGAAGGTCCTCCTTCGCAACCCGTCGCGCGAGGTCGAGATGGACGGACCGGTGCAGGTCTCCGTGCTGTTGCAGCGGCTCGACCTCAACCGGGAATCACACCTCGTGATCGAGGACGGTCAGCTCGTGCCCGGCGACAAGACGCTCGGGAAGGACGCCGTCGTCGAGATCCGCTCCGTGATCTCCGGTGGCGCCCATGACTGAGGCCCCCGTGACGGAGACCCTGCCGTGAAGTGCCAGGTGTGCCGGGGCCCGGCCCTGATCGATGTTCGCCGCCACAACGCGAACTTCTGCCAGGAACACTTCCTTCGCCTCTGCCGCGATCAGACCAGGAAGGCGATCGACGAGTTCTCGATGCTCGCCGACGACGACCGGGTGCTGGTTGCCGTCAGCGGCGGCAAGGACTCGCTCGCCGTCTGGGACATCCTGCTCGAGCTCGGCTACCAGGCCGACGGGTTCTACATCGGGCTCGGCATCGGCGAGTACAGCCGCGAGTCGCGGGGGTTCGCCGAGCGCTTCGCCGAGGCCCGTGGTCTGACGCTGTTGGTCGACGACCTGTTGCGCGACCACGGCTTCGACGTTCCCCACGGCAGCCGCGCCGCCAAGCGGGCGCCCTGCTCGGCCTGCGGGTTGTCGAAGCGTCACCTCTTCGACGAGGCGGCTCGCCGGGGCGGCTACGACGCCATCGTCACCGGCCACAACCTCGACGACGAAGCCGCCGTGCTGATGGGCAACGTGTTGCACTGGCAGACCGACTACCTGGGCCGCCAGTCGCCCCATCTCCCTGCGGCCAACGGCTTTCCGAAGAAGGTGAAACCGCTCGTCCGGCTGACCGAACGCGAGACCGCGGCCTACTGCCTGATGCGCGGAATCGACTATCTCGTCGACGAGTGCCCCATGGCGGCCGGCAACAAGCATCTCTCCTACAAGGCCGCCCTGAACGACATCGAGGTCGACTCGCCGGGCGCGAAGCACGCGTTCTTCTTCGGGTTCCTCGACCGCGCCGCCGACCGCTTTGTCGTCCCGACGGGCGAGACTGCCGACGTGATCATCACCCCCTGTGCGCGCTGCGGCGCGCCGAGCTCCAACGACGTCTGTGCGTTCTGCCGCCTCACCGAACGGGCCACCGATGCCGTTCCGATCGAGCTGGGGCGCACCCGCCGCCGCTCGGGGGCACGGCGATGAGCCGCAGCGGACCGCTCACTGCGGGCGAGCCGGTCATGCTGATCGACCGCAAGCTGCGGCGCTACCTGATCGACCTGGCCGATGGGGGAGAGTTCCATTCCCACTCGGGTGTCCTGCCCCACGACGACATGATCGGGTCGCCGGAGGGCACCACGTTTCGTTCCACCCGCGGCATGGTCTTCACCGCCCTGCGCCCGACCATCAGCGACTTCATTCTGAAGATGCCCCGCGGCGCGCAGGTCATCTACCCGAAGGACATCGGCCCGATCCTCATCCTGGCCGACATCTTCCCTGGCGCTCGGGTGCTCGAGTCCGGTCTCGGTAGTGGCGCGTTGTCCATCGGGATGCTGCGGGCGGGCGCCGAGATCACCGGCTACGAGATCCGCGAGGACTTCCTCGAGAAGGCCCGGGAGAACGTGACCCGCTTCCTCGGCCCGGCGGCGATGGAGCACTACACCACCCATCTCCACGACGTCTACGAGGGCATCGACGAGACCGACCTCGACCGGATCGTCCTGGATCTGCCCGAACCGTGGCAGGTCGTACCCCATGCCGAGAAGGCCCTCCGGCCCGGCGGCATCTTCGTGGCCTACACGCCGAGCATCATCCAGGTCTCCCAACTCCACGACGCGCTCGAGGAATCCAAGCTCGGCTTCGCCGAGACCGTCGAAGTGCTCAATCGCGGATGGCACGTGCAGGGCACCGCCGTGCGTCCCGACCACCGGATGGTGGCCCACACGGGCTTCCTCACGCACGCCCGGCTCCTGGAGGAATGAGGCCTCCCGGCCGCCGACGGGTGCGGTGGCTGCAGTCCGTCGTTGCCATGGCCCTGGTCGCGTCCGTGTCCGCCTGCGGCAGCGACGATCCCGTCGCCACACCCGCGGCCTCGGCCACCACTCCCGACGTGGGCCCGGTTCCCGACGATCACGGCCTTTCCGAACAGCAGCTCGCCGCCGTGCTGCCGTCGACGGTGAGCATCCAGGGCGTGGCCTGCGGCCGCGTCGCCTCGGGATCGGGGTTCGCGCTCACCGACACGCTGGTGGTCACCAACGCCCATGTGATCCTGGGCATCGACGAGATCACCGTCCACACGTTCGACGGTGACGAGTTCATCGGTACCCCGGTGGCGTTCGACGCCGACGCCGACCTTGCGATTCTCGACGTGCCCGATGCCGACTTCGTGCCGCTGCCGCTCACCGAACGCGCGGCCAACGGCTCGACCGGCGTGCTCGTCGGCTGGGAGCGCGGCGGCTTCGCCGACCCCACGCCCTATCGCGTCGAGCGACGGGTCACCGTGCGCATCGAGTCGGTCGGCAGCACCACACGGGTCGAACGGCCGGCCTGGCTCATCGCCGCCGAGGTCCAAGTGGGGGACTCGGGCGCCGCGCTCGTCGACCGCACCGGCGAGGTGATCGGTGTCGCCTTCGCCACCTCCACGGCGGGGGAAGGCGTGGGCTACGCGGTGCGCAGCACCGCCATCGAGGAGCTCATGGCCCGCGGTCTCGACCCGAACCAGACCGTCCCGGATTGCTGAGACGGGCCCGACGCGAAACGAGAGGGGCCGCAGCCCCCCTCGTTCATTCGCGAATTCGTCGTCGGCGCCGTGCGGCGATTTCGATCAGATCTCGATGAAGATGCACTCGCCGGGGCACTCTTCGGCCGACTCGATGGTGGCCTCTTCCTGGCCGGCCTTCACGACCGCGAGGCCCTCGGGGCCGCCCGGGTCGGAGTAGATCTTGTCGCCTTCCTTCACATAGGCCAGTCCGTCGTCGAGAAGGGTGAAGACGTCGGGGGCGATTTCTTCGCAGAGGCCATCGCCGGTGCAAAGATCCTGGTCGATCCAAACCTTCATGAGTGGTGCTGACCTCACTGTGTTTCGAAGCGGGTGACCCGCTCTGGCGTACTCGCGTCCCGAACGTCGGGAGACCCGAACGTCGGAACACCTTACTGGTCGGCAGCATAACGGTCGGAATCAAGTTCGACCGTCATCCTGGCCGGTGAAATCCAACACGCCGCCGGGTCGCCACGGAGCGTGGCTCACCTTGTGCCAGGCTCGGGGCGTCCGACGACAGTACGGGAGCCGGGTCTAGGGTGACCCCGAGTTGGGTTGCCGACGAGATGGAGGAACCGTGGAGGACCATGACACCGCCGCCGAGGTGAACCGGCTTCGGATGCTCGCCGCCGAACTCGAGGACGAGGTGACCGCGCTGCGGCGTCGTCTCCAGGACTCGCCCAAGCGGGTACGCACCCTCGAGGAGCGCCTGCTCGAGACCAAGGGGCAACTCAGCAAGGCCGTGTCCCAGAACGAGAAGCTCACCTACACCCTGCGCGAAGCACGCGAACACATCTCCACCCTGCGCGACGAGGTGGACAAGCTGACCCAGCCGCCCTCGGGCTACGGCACGGTGCTCGGTGCCAACGACGACGGGACGGTCGACGTCCACGCCGGCGGCCGCAAGATGCGTGTCGCGGTGCAGCCCGAACTCGCCGGACAGCTCGAACTCGGCCAGGAGGTCGTGCTCAACGAGTCGTTCAACGTCGTCCTGGCGCGCAACCCGGATCGCACCGGCGAGGTCGCCACGCTCAAGGACGTGCTCGACGGCGGCGACCGTGCCCTGATCATCGGCCGCGCCGACGAGGAACGGGTCGTGGAGATCGGCGACGTCGCCCGTTCCCAACCCCTCCGCAGCGGCGACACCCTGCTCATCGACCCGCGTGCCGGTGTGGTGCTCGAGCGGCTCCCGCGCCCCGAGGTGGAGGATCTCGTGCTCGAGGAGGTGCCCGACGTGTCCTACGACGACGTCGGCGGCCTCGACACGCAGATCGAGGAGATCACCGACGCGGTCGAGCTGCCCTTCGTCCACAGCGCGTTGTTCGCCGAGTACGACCTGCCCGCACCGAAGGGGATCCTGCTCTACGGTCCACCCGGCTGCGGCAAGACACTCATCGCGAAGGCCGTGGCCAACAGTCTGGCCAAGAAGGTGGCCGAGGTCTCCGGCGACAAGGAGGCCCGCAGCTTCTTTCTCAACATCAAGGGCCCGGAGCTGCTCAACAAGTACGTGGGGGAGACCGAGCGCCAGATACGCCTGGTGTTCCAGCGGGCTCGCGAGAAGAGCGAGGAGGGCTGGCCGGTCATCGTGTTCTTCGACGAGATGGAATCACTGTTCCGCACCCGAGGCAGTGGGATCAGCTCCGACATCGAGTCCACCATCGTGCCCCAGCTGTTGGCCGAGATCGACGGCGTCGAGACGCTGCGCAACGTCATCGTCATCGGTGCGTCGAACCGGGAGGATCTCATCGATCCGGCCATCCTCCGGCCCGGACGACTCGACGTGAAGATCAAGATCGAGCGCCCCGACGCCGAGGCGGCCATTCCGATCTTCGCCCGCTATCTCACGGCCGATGTCCCCATCGACGAGGGCATGATCGAGACCGAGGGTGGCGGCGACATCCACAAGGCCATTCAGGCGATGATCGAAGACACCGTTCGCGAGATGTACCGAGAAGACGACGCGAACCGCTTCCTCGAAGTCACGTACCAGAACGGCGACAAAGAGGTCATGTTCTTCAAGGACTTCTCTTCGGGCGCCATGATCGAGAACATCGTGCGCCGGGCCAAGAAGTTGGCCATCAAGCGCGAGATCGCCGGCGGCGAGCGCGGTATCCGCACCGACGACCTGCTCTCCTCGATCCGCCAGGAATTCAAGGAGCACGAAGACCTTCCGAACACCACCAACCCCGACGACTGGGCGAAGATCTCGGGAAAGAAGGGCGAACGCATCGTCTACGTGCGCACGCTCATCCACACCGACAACGACGCATCCGGCGGGAAGTCGATCGACTCGGTGGCCACCGGCCAGTACCTCTGAGCACCCGTTCGACCCGGGTCGTGGGTCCAATGGGGGCCGCCGCGTTGTTGCAGAGCCTTTACGTTCCTGTGGCCGCCATGTGCTGAAGAACACCGTTGCGGCCTGTTGTGCTGCGCAATGTGTGTGTCCGGCGGGTGAACGTCAACTGTCGCATCGGCGACCATCTGCTGACAGCGAAGTCAACACTGTGTAGGGTCGTCTTCACCCAAATAGGGAACCCATTGGAGGGATAATGCGAAACCATTGGATGTTGCGGCTTCTCGCCGTCCTGTTCAGTTTCACCCTGCTCGCGACCGCGTGCGGCGACGACAGTTCTGACGACGCCGACGGCGGCGACACCGACAGCGGTGACACCGACGGCGGCGACACCGACACCGGTGACACCGGCGGCGACGACGACGACACCGTCGACCTCGTCCAGGACGAGGGACAGACCATCCAGACGATCATCGACCGCGGTGTGCTGAACTGTGGCGTCAACGGCCAGCTGCTCGGGTTCTCCAACGTCGATGCCGACGGCAACTACACCGGCCTCGATGTCGACTACTGCCGGGCCATCGCTGCCGCGCTGCTCGACGATCCCGATGCGGTGGAATACACCGACCTCACCGCCGAGACTCGCTTCACGGCCCTTCAGTCGGGCGAAATCGACGTACTGATCCGAAACGGCACATGGACCTCGTCGCGAGACGGCGCCCTGGGCCTCCAGTGGGCCGCCACGACCTTCTACGACGGTGCGGGCATGCTCGTGAACGCGGACTCCGGCTTCACCGAGGTCGCCGACATGGACGGCACCATCATCTGCGTGCAGACCGGTACGACCACCGAGATCAACCTCGAGATCTACTTCAGCAACCTCGGCATCAGCTACGAGCCGTTGAATGTTGCCGACGAGGCCGCAGTCACCTCGAACTTCTCGAGTGGCGCCTGCGACGGCTACGTGACGGACAAGTCCGGGCTCGCCTCCTTCGCGGCGACCTACGACGGCGACGTGACCATCCTCGACGACACCATGTCGAAGGAGCCCCTCGGCCCGGCCACCCGTGAAGGCGACGACGATTTCTTCGACGTCGTTCAGTGGGTCGTGTTCGCCACGTTCAACGCCGAGGAGTTCGGACTCACTTCCGAGAACATCGGTGACGTCACCCCTGGTGAGAACGGTGCCATCGACAAGTTCGTCAACGACGCGGAGTCCGGCCTCGGGTTCCCGACCGCTGACTGGGCAGTCCGTGTCATCGAAGCGGTGGGCAACTATCAGGAGATCTACGACCGCAACATCGCCCCGCTGGGGATTCCCGAGGGATACAACCAGCTCTACACCCAGGGCGGCATCCTCTACGGAGCCCCGGTCAACTGATTCCGCTTCAGGTCATCTGACCTGAAGTCAGCGAACGAGCTGTGGGGCAGGGCTTCGGCCCTGCCCCACATTCGTCGCCGGATTCACACCTGAAAGGAACCTTCTTGACGACCGTCGAGCAGGAGATCCACACGCCGACGAAGCCGCCGCTGTACCGCAACGTGCGCGTCCTCCGCTGGGCGTTTCAATTCGCGGTCGTGGGCGTCGTCGCCTACGTGGTCTACCGCCTCTACGACAACGCGATCACCAACCTCGAGGATGCCGGTCTGCCCACCGGTTTCGACTTCCTCGACAATCAGGCCCGCTTCGCCATTCCCGGGCTCGCCGACAGCGCCGACTACTCGATTCGCAAGGCCTACTGGGCCGGGTACCTCAACACCCTCCGGGTGATCGTCGTGGGTATCCCGCTGTGCACCGCGCTCGGCGTGATCATCGGCATCATGCGTCTGAGCGAAAACCTGCTCGTTCGGGCCGTCGGCACCATCTATGTCGAGGTCTTCCGCAACATCCCGGTCCTGCTGTGGATCTTCATCACCTACCTGGTGATCATCCTCCTGAACCTTCCCCAGATCACCGACGACGTCACCCCGTTCGATGCCTTCGTGATCTCGAACCGCGGCATCGGTATCCCGTGGTTCAACCCCGATGCCAACCTCCTCATGTTCGTCGGCTTCGTCGGTGTCGCAATGCTCGCCGTGGTCGGTGTCAGCCTGTGGCGGCGCAAGGTCAACGAGGAGACCGGCGAACCTCCACGGGGTCTGCTCTACGGCGGCATCGCTTTCCTGATCGTGCTGGCCATCGGCAACTTCGTCGCCGGCAACGCGCTCTCGCTCGATCCGGCGGTCATCGACGGCCGCCAGGTCGGTGGCGGCATGAACATCTTCCCGCCCTACATCGGTCTCACCATCGCCCTGGTGCTCTACACCGCGAGCCACGTCGCCGAGATCGTGCGAGGGTCCATCCAGGCGATCCACAAGGGGCAGGCCGAGGCGGCGCAGGCCATCGCGCTCTCGACGTTCCAGCGGTACCGCTACGTCATCCTGCCGCAGGCCTTCCGGATCATGATCCCGCCGCTGGCCAGCCAGTACCTGAACATCACCAAGAACTCGTCGCTCGCCGTCGCGATTTCGTACGTGGAGATCACCTCGATCTTCGGGCGGGTGTCGAACAACGCCACACCCGCGTTGCAGGCGCTGATCATCCTGATGTTCTGCTACCTGACCTTCAGCCTCGGCATCTCGCTGATCGCCAACTTCTTCAACCGACGACTGTCGCTGGAGTCCCGCTGATGGCCCCCGACGCACAGCTTCCGACCGGGCTCCACGGGGGCGGGGGAGTGGACGGCACGCCGATCGCATCCGAGCCCCCACCGCTCCTCGAGAGCGGATGGGGAGTACGCGAGATCCTCCGGAAGAACCTCTTCAAGGACACGAAGAACTCGATCCTGACCCTGCTCTTCGGGGGGCTCATCCTCTTCGTGCTGTTCAAGACGTTCAACTACGTCTTCATCACGGCCCGCTGGGAAGTCATCTACAACGGCCCGCTCGAGTTCTACATGGTGGGCAAGGACTTCGGCCGGACGGGGATCTCCTACGAGATGCTGTGGGCCGGCATCTACACGGCCATGCTCGCCATGGGCATCGGGACCGGCCTCGGCTACAACGAGGAAGCGCCGCCGATGCGGCTCGGGGCCCGCGCCGCGATGATCGGCGGCCCATTGGTCGGCATCGTCTTCATCCTCTCGATGACCCGCACGATCACCCCGACGCTGCTGACGGTGGGCGCGGTCGTCGTGCTGGCCGCGGGCAACCAGCTCGGGCGCCGATTGCCGCAGGTCGTTCGCCGCCGATCCGGCTGGATCCTGCTGGCGCTGACCCTCCTGGCCTTCGGGCTCATCACCGACTTCACGCCGTCCAACATCGACGAGTTCGGTGGGCTTCTGCTCACCATCGTCGTGGCCTTCGCCGGTGTCTCGCTGAGCTTCCCGATCGGCGTCATCATGGCACTCGCCCGCCGATCGACCTTCCCGCTGATCCGGCCGTTGGCGGTCGGCTACATCGAACTCATCCGCGGTGTGCCGCTCATCAGCCTGCTCTTCATCGGCCAGTTCGCCCTCGGCTTCCTGTTCCCACCGGGCGCAACCCTTCCGGGCCCGATTCCCCGCGCGATCATCATGATCACTCTCTTCTCCGGCGCCTACGTCGCCGAGGTCGTTCGCGGCGGTCTCCAATCGGTCCCGGCCGGGCAGGTCGAGGCGGGCAAGGCGCTCGGACTCTCCCCCTTCACCATCACCCGGCAGATCGTGCTTCCCCAGGCGCTGCGCAACTCGATCCCCGCCTTGATCGGCCAGTTCATCTCGTTGCTGAAGGACGTCTCGCTGCTGGTGATCATCGGCCTCCAGGAGATGCTGGGCATCGTCGACGTCGTCCTGGCTCGACCGGAGTTCACCAACCAGGGCTACACGCCGGAGGCCTACGCCTTCGTGGGGACCATCTACTGGACCTTGTGCTTCTCGATGTCACGGGCAGCACAACGTCTCGAAACCCGACTCGGAGTAGGAACGCGATGAGCGATCAACCAACTGACAACGGAACCCCAGGCATGACCTCTCTGACCAACACGGCCACCGTCGCCGGCGGCACCGGCGAGCCGATCATCACGGTGCAGGGGGTCGACAAGTTCTTCGGCGAGTTCCAGGCGCTCACGAACGTGAACCTGGTCGTCGGCAAGCAGGAGGTCGTCGTGGTCATCGGCCCGTCCGGCTCCGGCAAGTCGACGCTCATCCGCTGCATCAACCATCTCGAAGAGCACACGAACGGCACGATCGTCGTCGACGGCGTCGAACTGACCTCGGACATCCGCAACATCCGGGAGATCCGTCGAGAGTGCGGGATGGTCTTCCAGTCCTTCAACCTGTTCCCACACATGACGGTGCTCGACAACATCACGCTCGGGCCCCGCCGGGTGCGCAAGAAGCCGAAGGCTGCGGCGGAGAAAGCAGCGATGGAGCTCCTCGAGATGGTCAAGATTCCCGAGCAGGCGAAGAAGCACCCCGGACAGCTCTCGGGCGGTCAGCAGCAGCGGGTCGCCATCGCCCGGGCGCTCGCCATGGAACCCAAGGTCATGCTGTTCGACGAGCCCACCTCGGCGCTCGACCCCGAGATGGTCAAAGAGGTGCTCGACGCCATGCAGGACCTCGCCGAGTCGGGCATGACGATGATCGTCGTCACCCACGAGATGGGCTTCGCCCGAGCGGTCGCCGACCGAGTCGCCTTCATGGCGAGCGGCGAAATCGTCGAGGTCGGCACCCCCGAGCACTTCTTCACGAACCCCCAGGAGGAGCGGACAAAGCTCTTCCTCTCCCAGATCCTCTGAGCCGTCGATCGGGCGCCCTCGCGCGGCGGTGGTCCGACTTGGCGGGCGAGTAGGGTCGCCGGAATGGCTATCCCGAAGACCCTCGGCATCGAGACCGAGTACGGCATCGTCCACAAGGGCACCGACGATCCGAACCCGATCGCGGCCTCGTCCGTGCTCATCAACGCGTACCTCTACGATGCCGGCTATCGCACCGACAGCCGGGACGCGTCGGTCCACTGGGATTTCATCGACGAGACACCGGGCATGGACGCCCGTGGCTACGCACCCACCGGCGCGATGCCGCCCGACGTGGAGACCCACCTGGTCAACGCGGTGCTCACCAACGGCGCCCGCTACTACGTCGACCACGCCCACCCCGAAC
Organism: Acidimicrobiales bacterium; assembly: GCA_040219515.1. NCBI lineage: Bacteria > Bacillati > Actinomycetota > Acidimicrobiia > Acidimicrobiales > Acidimicrobiales bacterium. The sequence goes on along the minus strand of JAVJSI010000011.1, from coordinate 149,656 downwards.
TCAGCACGCCCGAATGCGCCGATGCCCTCTCGGTGGTGCGGTTCGACCGGGCCGCCGAACTCATCGCCGCGCAGTCCATGGAAGCCGCCAACCGCCTGCTGCCGCCGGACGAGGAGATCGTCCTCTACAAGAACAACAGCGACGGCAAGGGCAACAGCTACGGCTGTCACGAGAACTATCTCGTCGACCGGGCGACGCCGTTCGGGCGCATCGTCAACCGGGCAACGGCCCACTTCATCACCCGCCAGATCTTCACCGGTGCGGGCAAGGTCGGCGCCGAGGCACCCGGGATGCGCACCGACGACGTCGGCTTCCAGCTCACCCAGCGGGCCGATTTTTTCGAGGAGGAGGTGGGACTGGAGACCACCCTGAAGCGCCCGATCATCAACACCCGCGACGAGCCCCACGCCGACGCGCGCAAGTACCGGCGTCTCCACGTGATCGTCGGCGACGCCAACATGGCGCAGGTGGCCACCTATCTGAAGGTCGGCACCACGGCCCTCGTGCTGGCGCTCACCGAGGACGACGCGTTCACTCGCGACTTCACGTTTCGCACACCGGTGCCGGCAATGCGCCAGGTGTCCCACGATCTCTCGCTTCGTGCTCCGCTCGAACTCGACGACGGCACCACCATCACCGCGCTCGAGGTGCAATGGGAGTTGCTCGACCAGTCGAAGAAGTACGTCGAGGCCAACGGCACCGACGACGTCGGCGGTGACGTGGCGCTCGATGTGCTCCGCCGGTGGGAGTTCGTGCTGGCCGGCCTCGAGGACGACCCGATGACCCTGGCGGGCCAGGTCGACTGGGTCGCCAAGTACCGCCTGGTCAACGGCTATCGCGACCGCCACGACCTCGAATGGTCCGACGCCCGGCTCCGCGCCATGGACATCCAGTACAGCGACCTGCGTCCGAGCAAGTCCCTCGCGGCGCGCGTCGACCTCGAGCGCCTCGTCGACGAGGCCGACGCCGAACGAGCCAAGACCGAACCGCCCCACGACACCCGGGCCTTCTTCCGCGGCCGCTGTCTCCAGCGCTTTCCCGACGCCGTCGTCGCCGCGAACTGGGACTCGCTGGTGTTCGACGTCGGCACCGAGGCCCTGCGCCGGGTGCCGATGATGGAACCATTGCGCGGGACCGAGGCCCACGTGGGTACCTTGTTCGATGAGTGCGACTCGGCGACGGACCTTCTCCGTCGTCTGGGCAACTGAGCAAACGACCGACGACCAACGGAGCAACGCATGGCCGAGCGTGAACAAATCCGTAAGCCCGCCCCCGCGGAGCGTGAAGCGGAAACCGCTGCCGCCCCCGCGACATCGGAACGGGGCGACGAACTGAAGGCGGAACTCGACGACCTCCTCGACGAGATCGACGAGGTCCTCGAGACCAACGCCGAGGACTTCGTGAAGTCCTACATCCAGAAGGGTGGACAGTAGCCCCGTGAATCTGCCGCTGTTCCAGGCCCAGGACGATCCGGGGCCCAGCTTCGCCGAACTCCTGAAGCGGACCGGCTTCTCCGACACGGTGGCCATCGACTCCGCTGTGCCCGCGTCGGAGTTCCGTCACGGCACGACGTGTGTCGCCGTGCGCTACGCCGACGGCGTGTTGCTGGCCGGCGACCGCCGGGCCACTTCCGGCAACCTGATCAGCCATCGCACCATCGAGAAGGTGTTCCCGGCCGACCGCCACAGCGGGGTGGCCATCGCCGGCGCCGCCGGACCGGCGATCGAGATGGTGAAGCTGTTCCAGCTCCAGCTCGAGCACTACGAGAAGGTCGAAGGCGGGGCGCTGAGCCTGGAGGGCAAGGCCAACCAGCTCGGCCAGATGATCCGCGGCAACCTTCCCGCGGCGATGCAGGGGCTGGCCGTCGTGCCCATCTTCGCGGGCTTCGACGTCGGTCGCGACGAGGGTCGACTCTTCGAGTACGACGTCACCGGCGGCCGCTACGAGGAGACCCAGCACGCCAGTACCGGCTCGGGCAGTCTCCATGCCGGTACCGTGCTCAAGCTCGGCTTCCGGGAGTCCCTCGATGCGGCGGCGGTCACGGATCTCGCCCTCGAGTCGCTCTACGAAGCAGCCGACGAGGACTCCGCCACCGGCGGGCCGGATCTCGTCCGGGGCATCTTCCCGGTGGTCGCCCTGATCAACGCAGCCGGCTACACACGCGTCGACGACGTCGAGCTCGCCGAGCGCACCCGCGCCCTCATCGACCGTCGCCAGAACCAGTAGGGGATCGCCATGAACATGCCCTTCTACGTCGCCCCCGAACAGGTCATGAAGGACCGCGCCGACTACGCCCGCAAGGGCATCGCCCGCGGCCGGAGCCTGATCGCCTTCCGCTTCGAGGGCGGCATCGCCATCTGCGCCGAGAACACCTCGTCCACGCTCCGCAAGGTGAGCGAGATCTACGACCGCATCGCCTTCGCCGGCGTCGGCAAGTACAACGAGTTCGACCAGCTGCGCATCGCCGGCGTGCGCCACGCCGACCTCAAGGGCTACTCGTTCAGCCGCGAGGACGTCGATGCCCGCAGTCTCGCCAACCAGTACGCCCAGAGCCTGGGCCAGGTCTTCACCCACGAGATGAAGCCGATGGAGGTCGAGATCCTCGTCGCCGAGATCGGCACCGCCGAGGACGGGTCGCAGGACCAGCTCTTCCACATCCTCTACGACGGCACCGTGATGGACGAGGACATGTCGGTCGTCCTGGGTGGCGAAACCGACACCATCCGGCAGCGCTTCGGCGACCTCGACGCCCCGCCGACACTCGCCGACGGCGTCGCCCGTGCCGTTGCGGCCCTCGGCGGACCCGAGCGCACCCTGGCCGGTGGCGACCTCGAAGTCGCCATCCTCGAACGCGGCACCGGTCGCCGTGCCTTCCGCCGCCTCGAAGGCCCCGAGCTCACCGCCATCCTCACCCCCTGACCGTCCCGCCGGTGTCAGACACCCGTCCTGCCGGTGTCAGACACCCGTCCCAACCGGTCGGGGGGATCTGGGCCGGAAGGTGGGACGGGGGTCTGACCCCGTCGTCCCACCTTCTTGGCGGGCGGGGCCGTTAGGTTGTCGTGGTGCAGCGTCGGATCTTCGGGATCGAGAACGAGTACGGAGTCACGTGCACCTTGCGCGGTCAGCGTCGCCTCAGCCCTGACGAGGTCGCCCGCTACCTGTTCCGCAGGGTCGTGTCCTGGGGGCGTAGCAGCAACGTGTTCCTCGGCAACGGGGCCCGCCTCTATCTCGATGTCGGCAGCCACCCCGAGTACGCCACGCCCGAATGCGACTCGGTCCACGACCTGGTCGTCCACGACAAGGCCGGCGAACGCATCCTCGAACAGCTGCTCACCAGCGCCGAGGAGCGACTCGGTGACGAGGGCATCCACGGCGACATCTATCTCTTCAAGAACAACACCGACTCCGCCGGCAACAGCTACGGCTGCCACGAGAACTACTGCACCACCCGCAAGGACGACTTCAGCGCCTACGGCGAGGTGCTCATCCCGTTCCTGGTGAGCCGGCAGATCTACGCCGGTGCCGGCAAGGTCCTCCAGACCGCCCGCGGCGCCATGTACTGCGTCAGCCAGCGAGCCGAACACATCTGGGAAGGCGTGTCGTCGGCGACCACCCGCTCGCGTCCCATCATCAACACCCGCGACGAGCCCCACGCCGACGCCGAGCGCTACCGTCGGCTCCACGTCATCGTGGGCGACTCCAACATGAGCGAGTACACCAACTTCTTGAAGGTCGGTGCCTGCGCCCTCATGTTGCGAATGCTCGAGGAACCCAAGGTCGTGCTGCGCGACATGACCCTCGAGAACCCCATCCGGGCCATTCGTGAGATCAGCCACGACATGACCTGCACCCGGCGGGTCCGGCTCGCCAACGGGCGGGAGGTGTCGGCCCTCGACATCCAGTCCGAGTACCTCGAACGGGCGATCCGTTTCGCCGAACACAACGAGCTGAGCGAACAGGAACAGCTCGCGCTCGACATGTGGGAACACTGCCTGACCCAGCTGGCCAACGATCCGATGAAACTCGATCGCGAGATCGACTGGGTGATCAAGTACAAGCTCATCGAGAGCTACCGCGAACGTCACGGGATCGAACTCAACGACGCCAGGATCGCGCTCGTCGATCTCCAGTACCACGACATCAATCGCGACCGCGGGCTCTTCTATCGCATGCAGAAGCGGGGCATGGTCGAGCGCATGGTGACCGACGAGGAGATCTCGCACGCGGTCGAGCACCCGCCGGAGACCACCCGAGCGCGGCTCCGCGGCGAGTTCATCCGCCGGGCCAAGGAGCAAAAGCGCGACTACACCGTCGACTGGGTGCACCTGAAGCTCAACGACCAGGCACAGCGCACCGTGCTGTGCAAGGACCCGTTCAAGGCCCACGACGAACGCGTGGAAAAGCTCATCGCCAGTCTCTGATGGACAAGCTCGAACGCCTCCTCAACCTCGCCGCCGCGCTGCTCGATGCCGACCGTCCAATGACGGCCGACGAACTCCGCGACCGCATCGGCGGCTATCCCGAGGCGAAGGCCTCGTTTCGTCGCACCTTCGAGCGCGACAAGGACGACTTGCGGGCCATGGGGCTGCCCCTGAACGTCGAGCCGGTGCCCGGCACCGATCCACCGCTCGACGGCTATCGCATGCGCCGGGCGGACTACTCCGGCCACGAACTGCGACTGGAACCGGACGAGCTCGCGGCCCTGCATCTGGCGACGAACCTGGTCCGCCTCGATGGGGCCGACACCGGTCTACGCAAGCTCGGTGGGGGAGCGGCCGACACAGCCGACGAGGTCGGTCGTGTCCCCTTCGACGATGCCGTGGCGGTCATGATCGCCGCCGCGGCCGACCGCAAGGCCGTCACGTTCACCTACGGCGACACGGCCCGCACCGTCGAACCGTGGCGGCTGTCGTTCACCCGCGGTCACTGGTATCTCGCCGGCTGGGATCGCACCCGCGATGCAGAGCGGCTCTATCGCGTCGACCGCATCAGCAGCGCCGTCGAGATGGGCGACGCGGCAATTCAGGAGGTCGGCACCCCGAACGACCCGAGTGACCTGCGCGGCTGGGAGTTGGGCGACGGCGAACCGGTGCGGGCGCTCGTCCGCATCGACGCGGCCCGGGCCGCTCATGCCCGCCACCTCCTCGGCCCGGTCGAGGAGCTGCCCGACGGGGGAGTCGTGGCCGAGATGGCCGTGCGCAACGAGCAAGCGTTTCGTTCCTTCGTGCTCAGCTTCCTCGAGCACGCGGAGATCCTCGAGCCGCCCCGTCTGCGCGACGAGATGGTCGCGTGGCTGGAGACCTTTGCATGAGTGCCAAACTCACCGCTCGCGAACGGATGACCCGCCTGCTGGCGGTGATCCCGTGGGTCGTCGAACAGGACGGCGCCCTGCTCGACGACATCACCGCTCGTTTCGACTACCCCCGCAAGCAACTCGTCGATGACCTCACGCAGGTCGTGCTGTTCGTCGGTGTGCACCCCTTCACCCCCGACTCGCTGATCGAGGTGGACATCACCGACGACCGGGTGCAGATCCGCTACGCCGACTGGTTCTCCCAGCCGCTGCGCCTCACTCCCGAGGAGGGCGCCCGCCTCCTCACCGCCGGCCGCACGGTGCTGTCGATGACCGCCGACGAGGGCTCCAGCCCGCTGCTGCGGGCACTGGCGAAGCTCGGCATGGCGCTCGGCGAGGGCGCCGACAGCGCCGTCGACGTCCGCCTCGGCAACGCGCCCGAGGCGACCCTCGGCACACTCCGTCAAGCCGTCGGCCGTGGCACCCAGGTCGAACTCGATTACTACACCTACGGTCGCGACGAACTGACGACCCGGCGGGTCGATCCGGCTCGGGTCTTCAGCGACCACGGCAACTGGTATCTCCACGGCTACTGCCATCGCGCCGACGACGAACGGGTGTTTCGCGTCGACCGCATTCGCGACGCCCGGCCCACCGACGACGCGATCGTGCATCCGCTCGAGGGCGGCGGCGCATCGTTCACTCCGGGCGGCGACGACCCGCGTGTGCGCCTCGTCCTGCGACCGAGCGCCACGTGGGTGGTCGAGCAGTATCCGACCGACATGGTCACCACGCTCGACGACGGCCGACTCGACGTGGTGATGGCCGTCACGGCGGTGCCGTGGCTCGAACGTCTCCTGCTCCGACTCGGGGACGACGCGGAGATTCTCGACGTGGATCCGCCGCTCGAGATCGGGCTCGCGGCCGCCGCGGCTGCCCGCATCCTCACTCGCTATCGCCCCTGAGGACCAGGGTCGACGGCTCGGTGGTGATGGACCGGTACCCTCGTGATTCGTGACCGACTCCGGCGTTCCTCCCTCGACCCCGGGTGACCGAGGCTCCTCTTCGTCCGGACCCCGTCCCCGGGTCGGTGCCGGTGATGTCAACGGGGCCAACAGGTCTGCGGCCCGCGGCGCTGCCGAGCCGAATCGGCCCCCGTCGGCGGTCGATTTCTGGCGTGACGAAGACGAGGCCGAGGCGAGCGCACCCTTCGACGTCCAGACCGGTATTCGCACCGTCATGGAGTGGGTCGCGGTCGCGATCGGGGCCCTCGTCGTCGCACTCGTGATCAAGGCGTTCCTGCTGCAGGCCTTCTACATCCCGTCGGCCTCGATGGAGCCGACCCTGCACGAGGACGACCGGGTCCTCGTGAACAAGCTGAGCTACCGCGTCGGCGACGTCCAACGCGGCGACGTCATCGTGTTCGAGAAGCCCGAAGGCGCCGGCGGCGAAATCGACGACTTCATCAAACGGGTGGTCGGCCTGCCCGGCGAGACGGTCTCGTTCAGTGACGGCAGCGTGTTCATCGACGGCGAACGGCTCACCGAGAGCTATGTCGAAGGGGCGCAGTCGAACCCGGGGCCGGTCATCGAGGGTTGCGACAACGCCCCGGCACTGGCCGACACCTGTCAGGTCCCCGACGGCATGGTGTTCGTGATGGGCGACAACCGTCTGGCGAGCCAGGACTCGCGCTATTTCGGCCCGATCGACCAGGATTCGATCGTGGGTCGGGCATTCATGAAGGTGTGGCCGCTCGGCGACATCGGTTTCCTCTGACGCCGCCTACGGCGTGTGGAAGGTGGCCGCCACTGCGGCCATGCGGTCCGCGTGATCGCTGCTGACCGCGTCCACCCCCATGTCGATCAACCTCGCCAGCTGGCGTTCGAACTGTGCATCGTCGGCGAAGGCCAGCACCTCGAAGCGGTGAAACAGGGTCACGAGCCCGCCGGTCCAGTCGGCCTCGGGTAGCGCCACGGCGTCGACCCGGGCGGCTGCGAGTTCCGCCGCCCGACGCTCGGGCCCGCGTGGGAGGTCGGGAACCGTCGTCGAGTTGACGAGATGGACGTCCGCGGCCTGGTCCCGCCAGCGGGCCAGCACCTCGAGATCGTGGTGGGCGAGCCACACCCGGTCGACCTGGCCCCGTTCTCGGGCCGTTGCCATGATCAGCGCCACCGTCTCGTCGTCGCTCGGCGCGAGACGCAGCGGCACATCAGTGTCCAGCGCGAAGAGCTCGTCGAGGGTCGCGAAGGTCTCGTCGATCGCGTCTCGACCCACATCACGGATGCGGCGTTTGGGGAACCGCCGAACGAGGCCGGTCCGACTGAGCACCACATGGCCGTCGTTCGTGGTCCAGGCATCGGCCCGCAGGCCCGTGGCACCGAGTCGCAGCGCCACGGAGAGCGACTCGATCGTCTGGCGGTGAGCGAACAGGATCGCTCGGTCGAGCAGCGAGGGAAGCCGTGTTGCCATGGCGCCATCGTCCCATCTGTGTCCGCATCGGGCACACCCCGGCTGATTCGGGCCGGAACTGAGCCGAACGGACCAGCGAATCGGGGCCGCTGGACCCTTTATCGCCTCTCCGAATCTGCCGATGGACTTGAGCACACGGGCAGAACGAACGGGGCTTACCGCACACCATGGCTACGATCAGAGCGAGTTGCGAAGACTGCGGCGACGTCGAATTGACGACCGCTGATGTGCGAGTGCGGGTCTGCATCAACGACAACCGCGGCGAATACAGCTTCCGTTGTCCCGCCTGTGCGATGACCATCGTCAAGGCCGCCGAGCCCCGCACGATCGACCTGCTCGTCGCCTCCGGCGTCGCCATGGACACGTGGTCCCTGCCCGCCGAGCTGGACGAGACCAAGGACGGCCGGCCGATCACCCACGACGACCTGCTCGAGTTCCACGACAAGCTCCACGACAGCAACTCGTGGACCGAGGCCCTCGCGCACCTCCTCGACGGCTGAGTCCTCGACGGCTGGGTCCTCGGGCACATCGCCACTCGGCGCCGCTGTGATCGGTAGCGTCGGGATCGTGAGCCTGACCCTCCTGGCCCCGGCCGCAGCCATCGTCGTGACCCTGTGCATGCTCGCCTGGTCGATGCATCGCATCGAGGGCGAACTCGCGGCGCTGCGCAGCTCGCTGCGTCGGAGCCGGGCCGCCGGCGTGGCGATCGACGAATTGCGCCGCGAGACCGCCGCCACCATGCACGACGCCGAGCGGGTGGAACGCCACCGAGCCGACCTGCGCCGAAGCCGACGGCGAACCCGGCGTCGGTAGGCTGGTCAGATGTTCTCCAACATCGGAGGCCTCGAGGTCCTGTTCGTGATGCTCGTCGCCCTGGTCGTGCTCGGACCGACCAAGTTGCCCGAAGCGGCCCGCCAGGTCGGCAAGTTCGTCAACGAAGCACGACGGATGTCGGCCGGCTTCCAGAAGGAGTTCCGCGAGGCGGTCCAGGATCCGATCATCGAAGCCGAGGCCCGCGCCCGAGGCTCGATGGAGAAGGCGAAGTCCGCGGTGACCGAGCCGTTCCAGGCGCTCAGCGAGCCGGTCGAATCCGCGAAGCCCACACCCACGCCGGATCCGACGACCTCGCCGAACGAGGCGACGTCCGCGAACGAGGCGACGCCCCCGGATGAGGGAAACGGGCAGTGACCGACACCGAGGAGCGGCCCGTCACCGAGGCGAGGATGTCGCTCATCGAGCACCTGACCGAGCTGCGCCGCCGGCTGGTCATCTCGTTCATCGCCATCGGTATCGGGGCCGTCATCGGTTGGCTGGCCTACGACTGGATCGTCGATCAGCTGCTTCGGCCGTACTGCAGCATCGTGGAGACCGACGAACAGTGCACCGTCGTCGCCCGAGGGCCGCTCGAATTCTTCAACGTCAAGCTCACCATCGCCGGCTACAGCGGCGTGATCATGGCGATGCCCGTGGTGCTCTGGCAGGCCTGGCGCTTCGTCGCCCCCGGCCTCTACAGCCACGAGAAGAAGTACGCGATCCCCTTCATCGCCTCTGCCGTTGCGCTGTTCTTCCTCGGCGCCGGCCTGGCCTACTGGAGCGTGCCCAAGGCGCTCGACTGGCTCATCAGCCAGGGTGGTGACAACTTCGAAGCGCTTTTTGCTCCCGAGGAGTACTTCGGCTTCATCGTGAAGATGATGTTGGCGTTCGGCCTCGGGTTCGAGTTCCCGATCGCGCTGATCTTCCTGCAGATGCTCGGTCTGGTCGAGAACAAGACGCTGCGGGCCGGCCGTCAGTACGCCATCGTCGGCATCGTCGCGTTGGTGGCGGTGATCACCCCGAGCGGTGATCCGTTCACCCTGGCCGTCCTCTCGGTGCCGATGTACGTCTTCTACGAGGTGGCGATCCTGTTCGGACGCATCCGGCTACGGAGGGCCGGCGGCACGTCGGCGAGCGCGTGAGCGCGGCGGAGCGCACGTTCCAACTCGATCGCTTCCAACTCGACGCCATCGAACACCTCGACGCCGGGCGGTCGGTCATCGTCAGCGCGCCCACCGGCAGCGGCAAGACGGTCGTGGCGGAGCACGCGATCGATCGCGCCGTGAGCGAAGGGAAACGCGCCTTCTACACCACGCCGATCAAGGCGCTGTCCAACCAGAAGTACCGCGATCTCGCCCAGAGGATCGGCACCTCGCGGGTCGGCCTGCTCACCGGCGACAACGCGATCAATCCCGACGCCGACGTCGTGGTGATGACCACCGAAGTCCTGCGCAACATGCTCTACGAGGGTCGCAATCTCGACGAGCTGGCGTTCGTCGTGCTCGACGAAGTGCACTATCTCGAGGACTCGTTCCGTGGCCCGGTGTGGGAGGAGGTCATCCTCCACCTTCCCGCGCACGTGGCGCTCGTGTGCCTCTCGGCCACAGTGTCGAACAGCGACGAGGTCGGCGGCTGGCTGGAGTCCGTACGCGGCCCGACCGGCATCGTCGTCGAGACCAAGCGACCCGTCGAGCTGACGAATCTCTACGCCGTGGGCGACCGACGCGGCGATCGCCTCCATGTGATCCCCACGCTCGTCGACGGTCGTCCCAACCCCGAGGGTGATCGTTTCGACCCCGATCTGCGGCGCGGTCGTGGGGACAACCGCAAGAAGAAGCGGCCACCCTGGCGCACGCCCACCCGTCTCGAGCTGCTCGACGAGCTCGAGGACAAGGACCTCCTGCCGGTCATCTGGTTCGTCTTCAGCCGCAAGGGCTGCGACGAGGCCGCGGCAACCGTGCGCCGGGCCGGTGTGCGCTTCACCGACAAGGACGAGGCCCGACGCATCCGCATCATCGCCGAAGACCGCCTGGCCGGCCTCGACCCCGGCGATCTCGCCCTGCTCGACACCGCCGGCTGGCTCGACCGCCTCGAACGGGGCATCGCCAGCCACCACGCCGGCCTCGTCCCGGCCTTCAAGGAAGCCGTCGAGATCTGCTTCGCCGAGGGTCTCGTGCGGGTCGTCTTCGCCACCGAGACGTTGGCCCTCGGGGTGAACCTGCCCGCCCGCAGCGTGGTGATCGACAAGTTGTCGAAGTTCACCGGCGAACACCACGAACTGCTCACGCCCGCCCAGTTCACCCAGCTCACGGGCCGGGCCGGGCGGCGAGGCATCGACGAGCGGGGCCACGCCATCGTGCCCTGGTCGCCGTTCACCCAGTTCGACCAGGTGTCGGCGCTGGCCGGGAGCAAGGCGTTCCGGCTCCGCTCCGCCTTCCAGCCCACCTACAACATGGCCGTCAACCTCCTGCAGCGGCTCGAGCCCGATGCGGCCCGCGCGTTGCTGGCCCGGAGTTTCGCCCAGTACCAGGCCGATGCCGGGGTCGCCCGCCTCGAGGCACGCCTGGTGCGCGAACGAGCCAAGCTCGAGAGCCTTCGCGCCGAGGTGGCCGCGGCGTTCGGCGACGAACCGGCCGACGAACCGGCGCAGTCCGACCCCGCCGCCATCGCCGACGCGGTGTCCCGGCTCCGGCCCGGCGATGTGGTGATCGACGACAACGGCGACCGCCTCGCCGTGCTCGGCGTGTCGTGGCGCAAGGGCGGACGGGCCCGGATGCGGCTCGTCACCCAGAGCGCCCACGAGATCCGGTGGGAGCTGGCCGAGCTCGACGAGGCGCCGCTCACGGTCGGCCACATCGATCTTCCCCAGCCGATGGCACCGGAACGCATCGACTACCGCCAGGAGGTCGCCACGCTGCTGCGTCGCGCCCGCGGCGGGGGAGGGGCGCGTCGCCAGCGCCGCACCCGACCCCGCAACGATCCCCGCGCCACCCTGACCCGGCTCGAGCAGGAGGTCGTCCATCTCGAGCGCAAAGCACGACGGGACAAGGGTTCGGTCGCTCGCCGCTTCGACGCGATCTGCGAGGTGCTGCGGTCCCGCGGCCACCTCGACGACTGGACCGTCACCCGCAGCGGCATCATGCTCGGCCGGGTCTACCACGAGTCCGACCTCCTCATCGCCGAGGCGATCGACGGCGGTCATCTCGACGGCTTGGAGCCGCCGGCACTCGCGTCGCTCGTCTCGTGTTTCACCTACGAGCACCGGCGCCCCACACCGCCGCCGGAACCCTGGTTCCCGTCGAAGGCGGCGAAACAACGCTTTCGCGAGATCGACCGGCTGGCGAGCGATCTCGCCGGCCACGAGACCCACCATGGCGTGCCCCCGACTCGACCACCCGAGGCTGGCTTCGCGCCGATCGCCCACGCCTGGGCGGCCGGCGAGGATCTCGCCGTGCTCCTCGACACCGACGACGAGTTGAACGCCGGCGACTTCGTGCGCAACATCAAGCAGCTGATGGATCTCCTCCGCCAGATCGCCGTCGTGGCACCCGACCCGACCACGGCCCGCTCGGCCCGCCAGGCCGCCGACTCGATCCATCGCGGGGTGGTCGCGTTGTCGGGCTCGGTGGAGGTGGAGTGACCGTCCGCAAGGGGCAGGACTGGGGCGATGATGCCCCGCTGCCCGACGATGCGGTGACGGTGGGCTCGGACCGCGAGGCGGCCGAGGTCGCCGCCACGCATCGCCGGGCCAACACCCCGATCCCGCCGATGCTGCTCACCGCCGGCGATCTGGCCCGGACCCTCGGGGGCGGCCAACCCGACACGGCCCGTCCGAGAACCCATGTGACGGTCGATCTCGGTGCGGTTCTGGTCGATGGTCGCCTGCACTGGTTCGTGGCCCATCTCGTCGCTCGGCGTTCGTGGCTGCGGGGGCGCATCGTGGTCGTGGCCAACGCCGCCTTCCTCGGCGACTGGAACATCGCACCGAAAGCCCACCCCGGCGACGGCCGTCTCGATCTGCTCGACACCGACCTCTCGCTCGGCGATCGGCTCAAGGCGCGGCGACGCCTGACGACGGGGACCCACGTTCCCCACCCGGACATCACCACGCGGCGGGTCGCGGCAGTCCAGATCGACCTTCCCGGCCCCACGCCGGTGCATCTCGACGGACATCGGGTGGGCACGGCGCAGAGCCTGAGCATCCGGGTCGAACCCGCGGCCGTCGACCTCTGGATCTGAGCTCTCCGCCCCACCGATATCCTCGTCCGGCCGCCGCTGGTCGCGGTCGGTACCATGGAGTCATGGACGTCACCGAGGCCAAGCAGAAGGTTCGCGCCGAGATCGATCGGCTCACCCCGACCCTGCTCGAGGTCTCCCACGAGATCCATGCCCACCCCGAGCTGAACTTCGAGGAACACTTCGCCCACGACACGCTGACAGGGGTCCTCGAGGACCAGGGGCTCGGCGTCGAACGTGGCGCCTACGACATGCCCACCGCCTTCGACGCCCGCGTGGGCGGCGAAGGGCCGACGATCGCCGTCTGTTGCGAATACGACGCGCTCCCGGGCATCGGTCACGCCTGCGGCCACAACATCATCGCCGCGGCCGGCCTGGGTGCCGGCCTGGCCGCCGCCACGGTCGCCGACGCCCTCGGCGGGCGCCTGGCGATCCTCGGCACACCGGCCGAGGAGGGCGGCGGCGGCAAGGAGTTCATGATCCGGCGCGGCGCGTTCGACCAGATCGACGCGGCGATGATGGTCCACCCCGCCGACCACGACCTGCGCTGGATGCAGACGATCGCCATCCACACCGTCGATGTCGAGTACGAGGGCCGAGCCGCCCATGCGGCCGCCGCGCCCCACAAGGGTCTCAACGCCCTCGACGCGGCGGTGCTCGGCTACAACAACGTGGCCGCGCTGCGCCAGCACATCCGGCCCGAAGAACGCATCCACGGCGTGTTCACCGATGCCGGCGAGAAGCCCAACATCGTGCCCGAGCACGCGGCGGCACAGTGGTATGTGCGTTCCGGCAACATGGCGTCGCTCGAGCCCCTCAAGGCCCGGGTGCTGGCCTGCCTCGAGGCCGGGGCCGCGGCGACCGGCTGCACGATGACCCACCAGTGGAACGATCCGCCGTTCCTCGACATGATCGACAACACACCGCTGCTCGACCTCTACTGCGCCAACGCGGCCGACGTCGGTCGGGTCGTGGCGGAACCCAACCCGATGTCGATCGTCGCCGGCAGCACCGACATGGGCAACGTGTCCTACGCCGTTCCCGCCATCCATCCCATGATCAAGGTCGCGCCGGAGGGCTGCGCGATCCACACGCCCGACTTCGCCGGCCACGCCCGCAGCGAAGCCGGCGACCGCGCGGTGATCGATGGTGCACTCGCGATGGCCCTCACGATCGTCGATCTCTGGGCCGACGCAGCCACCATGGGAGCGGTCCGCGGTGCCTTCCCCTCGACGCAATAGGATCTCCGACCGATGACGGTCTACATCGCCGAGGAGTTCACCGCCGACGAGGCCGACATCCTCCGCCGCTATTTCACGAACCTCGACCAGCCGGTCTTCGCCCTGGTGAATCTGCCCGAGGTCGTCAAGGGCGCGCTGTTCGCCCGCTACTCACGCTCGCCGCTCAGTCTGCGCCGCCTCTTCCTCCAGGAATTCGTGGGCGATCTCGACATCGAGGGTGACCAGACCATCGATGCCACGGTCGGACTGCGTCGGGCCGAGGAGCTCTACGACAAGGTCTTCTTCGAGTACGGCGACGACAGCGTGGCCCAGCTCGGGGGCGTACACCTGGCCTGTGAGCAGGCCAGCAACGTGCTCACGAAGGTGCTCGAGTGGGGCCGCCTCATGGCCTATCTCGAACAGAGCACCCGCTACATCGCCTACGACCAACGACTGGGCGGCCGCTACCGCTACTACCGCGATCCCGACATCCTGAGCAGCCCCCTTGGCACCCGCTACGTCGCCGACATGGACCGGATCTTCGACTCCTACTCGGGCCTGGTGCCGCAGATGCAGGAGTTCTTCAAGGCGATCACCCCCAAGGCCGGCACCGACAGCGACTTCGCATACCGCACCGCCATCAAGGCCCGCGCCCTCGACGCGGTGCGAGGCATGCTGCCCGCTTCGTCGCTGTCGAACCTCGGGATCTACGGCACCGGCCAGGCCTACGAGGCGCTGTTGCTGCGGATGCGGTCGCACCCGCTGCCCGAGAGCCGGGCCTATGCCGACCTGATGCTCACCGAGCTGCGCAAGGTCGTGCCGTCATTCCTCAAGCGCGTCGATCTCCCGGATCGCGGCGAGCGCACCAGCGCCTATCTCGCCGACACACGCGACTCGATGGACGCGGTCGTCGACCATCTCTTCGGCGACGAGACCGGCGGTGTCGTCGCCGACGACGTCGTGGACCTGGTCGACTTCGACCCCGACGGCGAGGTCAAGGTCGTCGCCGCCATGCTCTATCCCCACACATCGCTGTCGGAGACCACCATCGAAGCGCGTGTACGCACGATGTCGGTCGAGGACCGCCTCGACGTCATCAAGGCCTACGTCGGCCATCGGGAGAACCGCCGGCAACGACCCGGTCGGGCCTTCGAGCGCACCGACTATCGATTCGACGTGCTCTCCGACTATGGCGCCTTCCGGGATCTCCAGCGCCACCGGATGCTCACGATCGACTGGCAGCCGCTGTCGCCGCGCCACGGCTTCGTCATGCCCGAAGCGGTCAGCGCCGCCGGGGTCGAGGGCGAGTTCCGGGCCGCCATGGAACGCTCGGCGTCGCTGCACGCGGCGCTGATGGAGACGCACCCCGATCAGGCGGCCTACGCCGTCTCGCTGGCCTACCGAGTGCGCTACTCGATGCAGTTCAACGCCCGTGAGGCCATGCACATGCTCGAGTTGCGCACCACGCCGCAGGGACACGAGGCCTACCGCCGGGTGTGCCAGCGCATGCACACGGCCATCGCCGAAACCGCCGGGCATCGTGCCCTCGCCGAGGCGATGAAGTTCGTCGATCACTCCGGCGAGCCGGCGCTCGGCCGGCTCGATGCCGAACGCCGAGCCGAAGAACGTCGCCGCAGTCGCGACCTGGGCTGATACTCTCTTCGAACGCGGGTGGAGCCGTAGGAGGCTCCCGTGTACCCGCACTCGCAAATCTGGCGCCCGTTGGCTCTGGCCGGCGCTCTCGTCGCCGCCACGACGTTCGCCACCTCGACCATCACGGTGGCCCCCGGCGACACCCTGTCCGAGCTCGCGGAGCAGCACGGCGTCACCGTGGCCGAGCTCCTCGAGTGGAACGGCCTCGACGACCCTGATCGGGTCATCGCCGGATCGACACTCATCGTGTCGGCCCCCGACGGCGCAGCGCCGGCCACCGCCGCGAGCGGCAAGCACCTGGTCACGGCCGGTGACACCCTCTCGGCGATCGCCGTCCGGTTCAGTACCTCGGTGCGCACCCTCGCGGCAGCCAACGATCTCGCCGACCCCGATCGGATCTATGTCGGCCAGTCGTTGGTGCTCGACGCGTCGGCGACCCCGACGACCACCGCGGCGCCGACGACCACCCACACGGTCGTGACCGGCGACACGCTCAGCACCATCGCCGAGCGCTACGGCGTGAAGACCGGTGTGCTCGCGGCCGACAACGGCATCAGCGACCCCGATCGCATCGTCATCGGCATGGTGCTCACGATCGGAGCGCCGGCACCTGCGGCGCCCCCCACGACGACCACCACGACGACCCCCACGACGACCCCGACCACGACCCCGACCACGACCCCGACGACGACCCCGGCTTCGAGCCCTACGACGACCACGACGGCGACGCCCACGACAACCGAAGCGACCCCGACCACCACGACGGCGGCGCCTCCTGCGTCATCGGGGACCCCGCGTCAGGCTGACGAGGTTCTGCTCGTGCCGATGTTCAGCCGATGGGCCGAGGTCTACGCCGTTCCCCAGGATCTCCTCGAGGCCATCGCCTGGAAGGAATCGAACTGGAGCCCGACCGCAGTGGGCTCGAGCGGCCACATGGGGATCATGCAGCTCAGCGCCGACACCGTCGCCCTGATCGAAGGCGGCCTCCTCGGACGGGACATGGAGCCGCTCGAGGCCGACGACGGCATCCAGATGGGCGCCCGCTACCTGCGCTACCTGCTCGACCGCACCGACAGCGAACGGGCCGCGGTCGCCGCCTGGCGCCAGGGACTGAAGAGCGTGCAGGACAACGGCATCAGCGACAATGGCGGGGCCTACGCCGACGCAATCGAGGAGATCCGCCGCCAGCGCAGCTGAAACAGGCATGATCCACCTCACAATTGCAACAAATCGATCACGGACGTTGCGTGTGCGCTCGCAGTGTCTATGATCCGCCGCAACATCTGAGGCGCAGGAACCCATGGCTGACGAAGACTCCCCTGAAGACGAGATCGACGATCCCGACGTCGACGACGAAGAGATCGACGACGAAGAGTTCGACGACGGCGAGGACGACTTCGAAGTCGACGACGACGCCGTCGTCGACGATGATGACGATGATGATGACGACGACGACGTCCCGACCCCGGCCCGGCCGGCCGACGACGACGAAGAAGATGACGACGACGTCGAAGCCGACCTCGACGCGATCCTGAAGGACCGCATCGCGGCCGGCGATGACGAGGACGAAGACGACGACGAAGACGACAACAAGCCACCGAAGCCGACGCCGACGCCGGCCGGCGAGGCTGAACCGGTCCTCGCACGCCAGGACAACGAGTTCTCCTGCCCCCACTGCTTCCTGCTGGTGAACGCCCGGTCCGTCGTCGACGACGAGTGCCCACATTGCGGGGGACCGGTTCAGGTCCCGTGAGCGACGACGAGGGGCTCGCGGATCAGGTGCTGGACCTCTTCGTCTACGCCCCGATCGGCTTGGCGCTCGAAGCTCGCGAGCTCATTCCCAAACTCGCCGATCGTGGACGCGGACAGATCGCGCTCACCCGCCTGGCCGGACGAATGGCCAGCCAACGAGGACAGGGCGAGGCCCGCAGGGTGATCGACCAGGTGGTCGACGCGGTCGGCACGGTGCTCGCCGGCGAGGCCGGCGACCCACCGGTCGATGACGAGACGCTCGTGGATCTGGCCAACAGCGATCTCGTCGAGCAGCTCGATCTGACCCCTCTACCGATCGACGACTACGACGATCTCACTGCGCCCGAACTCCTGCCATTCCTGTCATCGCTGACAGAGGAGGAGTTGCACA
This sequence comes from Acidimicrobiales bacterium, assembly GCA_040219515.1. NCBI lineage: Bacteria > Bacillati > Actinomycetota > Acidimicrobiia > Acidimicrobiales > Acidimicrobiales bacterium. The sequence goes on along the minus strand of JAVJSI010000011.1, from coordinate 131,829 downwards.
CGGTGCTGCGCTACGAACAGGCCCACCGCAGCCGAGCGACCGTCATCAATCGCGTCCGCCAGCTGCAGAGCTGATCCCGTGGACGTGGCAGCCCGAGAAGCCCGCGCCGATGACCTCGAGGTCGTCACCGCACTGTGCGAGTCGGCCATCGCCGAGCTTCGCCCCAACCGCGGCGGCGACATATGGAGCCAGTGGGAAGCGCGGTCCGAGCCGGTCGGCCCCGCGCTGGCGCAATCGATCGACGACGACGAGGCCGTCCTCCTGACCGGCACCATCGACGACGTGGTGGTCGGCTACAGCGCCTGTGAGCTCCACTGGCTGCACGACGGTCGGCTCGTCGGCCATCTCCGCGATCTCTACGTCATGCCCGAAGCCCGCGGTGTGGGCGTGGGTGAGGCGCTGATGCACGCCGTCGACGAGTGGTGCCGGAAGAAGGGGTGCGTCGGCGTCGACTCGATCGCCCTCCCCGGCGACCGGGCGACGAAGAACTTCTTCGAGTCGTTCGGCATGGTCGCTCGGGCGCTCCGGGTCCACCGGTCCCTGTAGCGCGTTCGGGTCAGCGACCCTTCCACACGGGGTCACGCTTCTCTATGAAGGCTCGTGGGCCCTCGGCAAAGTCCTCGGTCGTAGAGAGCTCGGCCAGGACCGTCCCCGCCGCCCTCATGCCCTCTCGATCGCTCTGTCCGGGGGCATCGAGGATGAGCTGCCGGCTGGCTCGCACCGCGAGCGGCGCGTTGGCCGTGATGCGGCCGGCGAGGGCCATTGCGGCGTCGACCGAACTGCCCGGCGCGCAGACCTCGTTGATCATGCCGAAGTGCGCAGCGCGTTCGGCATCGATGGTGTCGCCGGTGATGGCGAGCTCCATCGCGATGGCAGGCGGAAGCACCCGGGGAAGGCGCACGAGACCGCCGGCGGCGGCAACCAACGATCGCTTCACCTCGGGGATGCCGAACTTCGACGCGGACGACGCCACCCGCAGATCGCAGGCCAGCGCGATCTCGGTGCCGCCGGCCACGGCGTGGCCGTCGACGGCGGCGATCAGCGGCTTGGTGCGTTCGCGACTGACGATGCCACCGAAGCCGCCCCGCTTCGTGGCCAACCCGCCGGCGTTGCCGGCGGCGATCTCCTTGAGGTCGGCGCCGGCGCAGAACACCGGGCCGTCGTGGGTGAGAATGCCCACCCAGAGGTCGTCATCGTCCTCGAGACGGTCGATCGCGCCCTCGATGGCCTCGGCCATCGCAGCGTTGATCGCGTTGCGGGCCTCCACCCGCTGGAGCGTGATGATCGCCACATGGCCGTCGACCCGGAAATCGATCATTCGGCGACCCGGGGTGCGTCGTCGGCGGGAGCAGGTGTCTCCTCCACCGGAGCCGGCGTTGCATCGATGGCGGCGGGCGCCGGTGCGTCCTGCTCGGGAGCGGTCGCGGCGACGGGCGCGTCGGCTTCGGGCGCAACGGACTCGGGCCCGGCGGCGGGCTTGGGCGGCGGCGGGGGAGTGCGGCGGCCACCCTTCTTGCGGGGCGCCGGCGGCTCGACGCCGAACAGGGCGGCGATGGCGGGCACCTTGGTTGCGTGCTTGCGCACTGCCGAGAGCAACTGATCGTTGGGTGTGGCCGGAACACCCTCGGGGATCACGAGGCCCTTGACGGGGGAGAAGGCGACCGCATCGAGCACTGTGGCCCAGCGGTCCTGGGTGATCTCGCTGGTGAGCGACGCCGAGGCGGCAGCGGCCAGCCGCTCGGCCATGTCGGGCGGCAGCGGGGCACCGGCCTTGGGCGGGCGCGAACTGTGCCGCAGGGCCCGCACGGTGCGGCCCTCCTGGATGTTCTCGGCCAGCTCGTCGAGCCACTTGCGATGTTCGGCATCGACACGAGCGGTGAGACCGTCGCGCAGCTGGTCGGCGAGCGCTCGGGACTCGTCGTCACGAGCGGCGGAGTCGGCCGCCACCACGACGCTGCGAATGTCCTTCACATCGATCTCGGTGATGCCGGCCAGCGCAGCCTCGGCCCGATCGCGCCATTCGGCGGCCTTGAGCTTCGGCGCCAGCTTCTCGGCGAGCGCGACCAGCGGCTCGGTCTTGATCTTGGGCATTCCCTCGGCCACGGCCTTCTCGTTCATGCGGTCGACCGCCTGACGCAGGCCGGGAACACCGCCCTTGAAGACTTCTTCGGCCAGCTGGTGCTGGATCTCCGGCAGCGCCGTGAGCGCGGCCTGACGATGGGCCCGGCCCGGGCGCAGACGCGGCGCCTTCGGACGGGCCGGCGCCTTCGGTCGTTCGCGTCGCTCACCGCGACCACCCTCGCTGCGCCCGCCACCACGTCCGCCGTCGCTGCGGCCACCGCGGTCGTCACGACCGCCTCTACCACGACCGCCGTCACGACCACGACCACGATCGCCGTCACGACCGCGACCGCCGCCACGGTCGCCGTCGCGTCCCCGGCCGCGGCCCTTGCCTGCGAGCACCGAGGTGACCAGCGGCTCGTCGCGACCGGAGCCGAGCAGCTCGATCGTCTCGGGCTCCTTGCGTCCGCCCTTGGGCGGGAAGATCGTGGTGATCTCGAGTCCTTCGAGATAGGCCTCGGCCTCGACCTTCACGACATCGCCGATGCCGACGCCCTCGGGGACGAGCGAGCCGTCGAGCACCCCCTTCGGCTTCTTCGCCCCCGCGGCGCGCCACGTCCAAGTGCCGTCGTCGCGAGATGAGGTGAGTTCGATGTCCAGCCTGCGTGCCACGGTGGGCAACCGTATCGGCGCCCGCACCCCGGAGCGACTCCCCGGGGGCGAACACCGCGTAAATCAGAGCTGGAGCGACTTGGTCTGCAGGAACTCCTCGATGCCGTAGGGCCCGTTCTCGCGGCCGTAACCCGACTGCTTGTAGCCACCGAACGGGGCCTGGATGTTGAAGCTGCCGCCGTTGACATCGACCGCACCGGTGCGCATACGACGAGCGACCTTCATGGCTCGCTCCTCGGAGCCCCACACCCCGCCGGCCAGGCCGTAGAGGCTGTCGTTGGCGATGGCGACGGCGTCGTCATCATCGTCGTAGGCGATGATCGAGAGCACCGGCCCGAAGATCTCCTCCTGGGCGATGGTCATCGAGTTCTCGACATCGGCGAACACCGTCGGCTTCACGTAGTAGCCGGTGTCGAGACCCTCGGGCTTGCCGAGTCCGCCGGCGACCACGCGAGCGCCCTCGTCGATGCCCTTCTGGATGTAGCCCTGGACACGGTCCCACTGGGCCTGCGAGATGAGCGGACCCATGTGCATGCCCTCCTCGGTGGGCGACTTCACCTCCATCGCCTCGGCTGCGGCAGCGGCGATGGCCACGCCCTCCTCGTAGCGAGAGCGGGGGAGGAGCATGCGGGTGTGGGCGGTGCACGTCTGGCCGTTGTTGAGGTACGCGGCGAACACGCCACCGCCGATGGCGGCGCCGTAGTCCTCGACGTCGTCGAGGATGATGTTGGCCGACTTGCCGCCGAGCTCGAGGGCGACCCGCTTGACCGTCTCGGCGGCCACGGCGGCCACGCGCTTTCCGGCTCGGGTCGAACCGGTGAACGACACCATGTCGATGTCGGGGTGCGACGCGATGCGTTCGCCGACCTCGGGTCCGGTGCCCATGACCATGTTGAAGACACCGGCCGGAAGTCCGACGTCGTGGATGATCTCGGCCAGGATGTAGGCGTTGAGCGGGGCGATCTCGGTGGGCTTGAGCACGACCGTGCACCCTGCGGCGAAGGCGCCGCCGATCTTGCAGATGATCTGGTGGAGCGGGTAGTTCCACGGCGTGATGCAGCCGACGACACCAACCGGCTCCTTCACCACCAGGCTGTTGCCGATCGTCTCCTCCCACTGGACCTCGCCGAGCAGGTTGGCGTAGCTCTCCATGTTCATCATGGGGAGCCCGGCCTGGATCATCCCGGCCCAGGTGATGGGCATGCCGACCTCGCCGGCGATGACCTCGGCGATCTCGCCGCTGCGGGCGGCGAGGCCCTCGTGGAGTCGACGAAGGTACTTCTGTCGCTCCTCGACGTCGGTCTGGCTCCACGCCGGAAACGCCGCCTTCGCCGCGGCAACAGCCTTGTCGACGTCGGCCGCGACGCCGTTGGGAATCCGTCCCATGACCTCTTCGGTGGCGGCATTGATGACGTCGATGGAGCCAGCGCCCTCGGAGGGCACCCACGCCCCGTCGATGTAGATCTGGTCGTAGTCGCGCATGTGGTGCCTCTCAGCCTGGATGGGGAGTGGGATGGGGGTCTACCACCCACTCTGCCACTCGGCGGAGTCGACGTCACTCCGGGACCTTGGTCCCTTCCCCCGTATTGCCCACGGAACGCATCGTGGTGTCCGCGTCGGCATCGACGCGCGTCCGATCGGAGTCTTCATGCCCACCCCCCGTTTCCGCTGGTTGCTCTTCGGGCTGCTCGTTTTCGTGCTCGCCTCGTGCGCGGAGGACGACGCGCTGGGCGGCGAGGTCGCAATGGGTGAGATCAGTGCCGATGCCACCGTTCCGCTCATCGACCTGACGGAGTTCGCCATCCGCGGCGATCTTGCCGTGCCCGAGGGCCACGTGGTGCTCGATGTGCTGAACCAGGGAGCGGCACCGCACAACCTGCGGCTCGCCGACGGCCCCATCACCGCCGACCTCAACGCCGGCGATGGCACCTTCCTCGATCTCGGCGAGCTGTCACCGGGCACGTACGAACTCTTGTGCGAGCTCCCGGGCCACCGCGAATCCGGAATGACGGCGACCCTCGAGGTCGTACCGAGCGCGGACTCCGGCGCCGTGACGATCTCGACGGAGCGCACCGAAGAGCACGACTGGGCCCACCTCGACGCCGCGATGATCGACTCGATCAATGCGTTCCCGGCCGAGACCGAGGGGCTCGGCAACATCCCGCTCGAGCCGACGATCCTGCCCGACGGCACCAAGGAGTTCGACCTGACCGTGGCGATCACCCCCTGGGAGGTGTCACCGGGTGTGATCGTCGACGCCTGGACGTACAACGGCATGGTCCCCGGCCCCGAGATCAGGGTGGACGTGGGTGACAAGGTCCGGGTCAACGTGCAGAACGACCTGCCGCTGGGCACCGACATCCACTGGCACGGCGTCCACACGCCCAACGACCAGGACGGCGTCGCGCCCCTCACCCAGGACCTCATCGAGTCCGGAGACGACTATGTCTACGAATTCGTGGCCGACGAGCCGGCGATCGGGATGTACCACGCCCACCACCACGGCCAGATGGCGATCCCCAACGGGCTCTTCGGGGTGTTCAGCATCGGCGAGTTGCCGATTCCGCGGGGTCAGACGATCGGCGGCAACACGATTCCCGAGGACCTCGTCATCGACCACGAGATCCCGATGGTGCTCAACGACGCCGGGGTGATCGGCTACTCGCTGAACGGCAAGTCGTTCCCGGCCACCGAACCGTACGTGGTCGCACCCGGCGACTGGATCGCCGTCACGTACTACAACGAGGGTCTCCAGATCCATCCGATGCACCTGCACCAGTTCCCGCAGCTGGTGTTCGCCAAGGACGGCTTCCCGCTCGACAATCCGTACTACGCCGACACCGTCAACGTGGCACCGGGGGAGCGATACACCGTGCTGATCCAGGCCACCGACCTGGGCACCTGGGTCTGGCACTGCCACATCCTCACCCACGTCGAGAAGGAGGAGGGCATGTTCGGCATGGTCACGGCCATGGTGGTTGCCTGACCTCAACCGGTGACCAGGTCTGCGGGGTCGGTGTTGGCCCCGCAGACCACCACCACGACCCGCTCGTCGTGCTGGGGCCGCCACGCGCCGCTGTGGAGCGCGGCATAGGCAGTGGCGCCACCCATCTCGGCGACGAGCTGCGCCTCGTCCCAGAGCGACTGACGGGCCGCGATGATCGCCTCGTCGCTCACCAGGACCGACTCGGCCCGGGTCTCGAGCACCGACCAGGGTACGGCGCCGATCTGGCGGGCACCCAGGGAGTCGGCCGCGATGCTGTCGATCTCCACCGGCACAGGCTCTCCGGCCGCAAGTGCAGCATGGAGGCAGCAGGACTGCGCCGGCTCGACGCACACCAGGCGAACGTGGGGGAGCGCGGCCGCAATGCCGCCCGCAAGCCCGCCACCGCCGGTCGCGACGACGACCGTGTCGACCGCCTCCAGTTGCTGCTCGATCTCGATCCCGAGTGTGCCCTGCCCGGCGACCGTGAGCGGGGCATCGAAGGGGTGAATGGCGAGTGCCCCCGACTCGACGATCCGTTCGTCGCAGGCGGCCTGGGCATCTGCGTAGAGCGCCCCGGCCACGCGGACATCGGCGCCGAGTGCGCGGATGCGTCCGATCTTGACCGGCGCCGCCGTCGTGGGGACGTGGATCTCTGCGCGAACGCCCAGCTCACGGGCGATGTATGCCACCGCAGCACCGTGATTGCCCCCGGACGCGGCGATGAGGCCGGCCTCGGGCACGCCCTGCGCCAGCACCGAGTTGAACCCACCCCGCACCTTGAACGAACCCGAGTGCTGGAACAGCTCGAGCTTGAGGGTGATGGGCGCGCCCTCGGGCGTCGAGAACTCCATCACCGGCGTGCGCCGCACCCGTCCCCGGATACGTCCGTACGCCGCATCGACGGCCACACGAGCGATCATCCGGACTCGCTAGGCCAGACGGCGGGGCGAGAAGGCCATGCTGTACGTGTCCGTTGGCTTCTCGGCCAGGGGAGTGGCGACCTGCTCCACGGTGGGGCCGATGCCGAGTGGCTCGAGCGCCGCCATGTCGAGGTCGTACACCTCAGCGGCCGTCTCGCCGAGCACCTTGCGGAGGTCAGCCTCGTTCCAGTCGTGGAACGTGTGTTGCAACGACTCGAGCGTGTAGGGGTAGGTGCCTTCCTTGTGGGGGTAGTCGCTTCCCCACATCACCCGGTCGACGCCGAGCGCCTGCATCGCCACGGCCTCGTCGGGCGACGGCATGCTCGCGCCCATCCAGCAGTTGCGGTGGAAATAGAACGACGGGGCGTGGGGGAGCAGGTCCTCGGGTGCGGGCATCTCGCCGACCCGGCCGTTCTCCTTGAACAGACCCCAGTAGACGTCCATCCGGGCCAGCACATCGGGTACCCAGCCCACGGCCTGCTCCGTCATGACGAACTTCAGCCCCGGGTAGCGCTCGAACACGCCGCCGATGATGAGGTGCCAGAGGCTTCGGTTGGCGAAGAAGGGCACCTCCATCAGCATCAACATGTTGCGTCCGGGGGATCCCTCGATGTCGGGGATGCCGGCGCCGCCGTGCTGGTTGATCGGCAGCCCGGTTTCCTGCGCGGCGGCCCACACCGGGTCGTAGATCGGGTCCCAGAGGGCGGGCACGCCGGCATCGGGCGGAATGGCCGAGAAGAGAATGCCCTTCAGCCCGTGCTCCTTGGCCCAGTGGATCTCCGCCACCGCCGCCGCGACGTCGTTGGGGAAGATCTGCGCGAGGCCGGCGCGGCGGCCGGGCAGCTCGGCGCACCAGTCGGCCAGCCATCGATTGTGGGCGGTGAGCCCGGCCTGGCGCAGCTCGTGATCGCGACCGCTCGCCGGTGGCCGCACGACCAGCTGACCCGTGGGAAAGAACGGCGGCACGGTGTTCGGGAACACGATCTCGGCGGACTGGAGATCACCCTCGAGTTCACGCTGGCGATAGTCGTTGTCCCAGTTGCGCACCCGGGTCGGATCCTCGAGGTCCGAGAACGGGTTCACGTACGAGTCGGCCCATGCCTCGAACTCGTCGTGGTACTCGGCGGCCAGATACGGCTTGTAGCCCGGGATGTCGGCCCCGGCGTGACAGTCGGCCGAAATGATGGTGTAGCGATCCTGAGCCATGTCACCTGTCTAGCTCTCCCTTCTCACCCCGTAAACGCCGGAAATCATCGTTATGTCAAGTCGAGTCGATTCGAGGGACGACGATTCTCCATGGTCGGGTTCAGGTCGCCGACGCGACGACCGATGACATGACGAACGCGTTACAGTCGGCCCGCGACGGGCCGGAGGATTCATGTCGACACTGCATTCCAATCTCCGCCGAGCGATCGCTGCGGCGGTCGTCGTCGCCGTGGTCTTCGCCGTCTCACCGGCGGCGGCCGTCGATGAGACCGAAGCCGAGCAGGTGCTGCTGGCGCCCTTCGCCTGCGGCACCGAGTGGCAGGGCACGACCTACTCGGGCCATGGCCACGACGACCTCACGCTCGACCTCAACCGGACGAGCCTCGTGTGGCCCGACCCCCTGCACGACCTCGACCAGCCGATCCTCGCCCAAGGCGACGGCGTGGTGGTCCATGTCGCACAGGACGGCTGGAACAGCGGCGCGGGCACGTATCTCGAGGTCGACTACGGCGACGTGACTGCGGTCTACGTACACCTGGTCGAGAACTCGATCGCAGTCGAACTCCACGACACGGTCACCACCGGCGATCTCCTGGGACTCCTGGGCAACACCGGCAACATCTTCAGCAGCACTGCAGAGAAGCTCGCCCACCTGCACCTCGCCTACTGGGACAGCTCCGGTGCCGAGGACTCCCGCTCCTATCTGCTGGACACCCAGATTCCCGTGCGGATCGACGGCGTGGACTACATCGCCACCGCCGAGCCCCGTAGCCCGGCACCGCCCTTCGTCTCCACCAACTGTGATGGCGCGCCGATTCCCGCCACGCCGGCACCCCGGTCCGAGCCCACGCCACCGGCCTATCCGTTCAGCGACATCGAGGCCGGCTCGTTCGCCTACGACGACATCGCGCTGCTCTACGAACTGGCGATCACCGAAGGCACCGGGCCCGAGAGCTACGCACCCGACCGGACGGTCGATCGCGAGCAGATGGCGGCGTTCCTCGCCCGTATCTGGCGCCTGATGGCCCCCGACACGCCGGCCCCGGAGGGCGACTACCCGTTCGACGACGTCGACACCGATTCCTTCGCCTATGACGACATCGCGCTGCTGTTCGAGCTCGGCATCACGACCGGCACCGGCCAGACCACCTACTCCCCCGGCCGCTCGGTGAGCCGTGAGCAGATGGCCGCGTTCCTCAGTCGGATTCACGAGAAGCTGGCCGAACCGGCCCTGGCCGCAGCCTCCGCGCTCCCCGCCGAGCCCGACACGATCGGCCCCGGCCCGATCTTCGCCGACTACCCCTTCGACGACGTCGAACCCGGCTCCTTCGCCTACGGCGACATCGCCCAGATCCATCAGCTCGGCATCACCACGGGCACCAGCGCCACCACCTACTCCCCTGCCCAGACGGTCGACCGCGAGCAGATGGCGGCGTTCCTCGCCCGCGTCTACCGGCTCCTCGAGACCACGGAGTAGCCCTCGTCCGCTTGCCGCTGTCGGCACCCGATGTGAAGATGGTCACATGATCGGCACGACACGACGACTCACCCTTCCGCTCGTTCTCCTACTCGCCCTGCTCGCGGCGGCGTGCACCGTCGACGTCGGCGCCACGACGCTCACGGTCGTGCAGGCGCAGGAGGACGGGTTCTTCGAAAACGGTGACGAGCCCTACGTCGCAGTGATCAAGTGGCGGGTCATTCCCGGCACGGCAGGATCCGCGTCGGCGGAGTTCATCGGCAACCTGGCCGAACTCGGCAGCGGCGCCGACGACGGTGCCGTGCTCAGCATCCCGTCGTCGATGGGTGCGGTGCAGTTCCCCAACGTGCAGAACTCGACGTTCGACGACCTGATCGCGTTCGGGAAGGTGCCGGAACTCGTCGGCACCGTGATGATCGTGATGGAGAGCGACCTCACCCCGTGGGGCACGATCAACAACCTGATGAACGACGTCGAGTCCGCGCTGCAGGCCGAACTCGTGAACCAGGTCGAGCCCCTGACCATCGCCCAGCTCACCGACCCGCAGGCCGTTGCCGCTGCGCTCACCACGGCGGCCGCGAACGTCGAGGCGGCGGTGACCCCGGGCATCTGGGACTCGATCCTGTTGTTCCTCGGTTCGCTCGGCAATCCCGATGACCCGATCGACGTCGGTTTCACGGTGTGGGTCGCCGCCTACGGCCCACTCGGTCAGCTCATCGACCAGAACCTGCTCAGCGCGCTGCCGCCCGGCTCGACCGGCGGTGTCTGGTTCAACAGCGTCGAGCCGATCTCGACCACCGTGCGTTTCAGCGGCGACGGCGCGATCTACGACGTCGACCTCGTCGCAACGACCGGCCCATAGCGTCGAGGGGGTATGGCCACGCACATCCGGTTCCCCGACATCAGCCCGACCGCGTGGGAACACCCCACCGACCGGGCCGCACTCAACGCGCTGCGGCGCATCCCCGGGTTCGACCTCGTGCTGCGCAAACTCGTCGGCATGTTCGGTGAGAAGTCGGTTCGCCTCACGTTCAAGGCCAACGCGGTCAAGGTCGGCGAGACCCAGTACCCGTGGGTCCACCAGCGGCTGCTGAAGGTGTGCGACACGTTCGATCTGGCCGACGTGCCCGAGCTCTACATCTCCCAGACACCCCTGGTCAATGCCGGTGCCGTCGGGTTCGACGAGCCGTTCATCGTGCTCAACTCCTCGACGGTCGAGATCCTCGACCGCGACGAGCTCGAGGCCGTCATCGCCCACGAGGTCGCCCACATCATGAGTGGCCACGCCGTGTATCGCACGATGCTGTTCATCCTGATGCGGTTCGCGCTCACCCGCTATCCGCTGGCCGGCGTCGCCGTCCGTCCCGTGCTCTACGGGCTGCTCGAATGGTCGCGGCGCTCCGAGCTCTCCTGCGACCGGGCCGGCTTGCTCGCAACCCAGGACCCCACCGTCGTCATGGGCGCGCTGATGCGCATCGCCGGCGGCAGCCGCGGCGAACAACTCGACCTCGACGCCTTCATCGCCCAGAGCGACGAGTACCGCGACGACGGCGACACCCTGGCCGGCATCTACAAGGTGCTCGCCGCCCTCGGCGCCACCCACCCCTTCGCGGTGGTCCGGGTGGCCGAGCTACGCGACTGGATCGACAGCGGCGACTACCAGACGATCCTCGACGGCGACTATCGCACCCCGAGCGACGACGCCGAGCAGCCCTACTCCGAGGACCTGGGCGATGCTGCGGCCGGGTATGCGGCCAGCGCCCGGAAGATCGTGGACGACGTCGGCGCCAAGGTCGGCTCGGTCGCCGAGAAGGTCAGCGGCGCCTGGCGCGCCGAGCGCGACACCTGACGGCGAACTGCCCGTCTACCGTCCCCGGAAAGACCCGGTCCGGCGAATCGAGTCGACGAGGGTTCGACCGTGGGCGACCTGCGCGGTGTAGAGCGATCCACCGATGCTGATGCGACGGGCACCGGCCTCGGCGACCTCGTCGAACGTGAGGCTCGACCCGATCGGCACCAGGATGTTGGTGGGCCCGCCGGCCTCGGCCGCCACCGTGCGGATGCTCTCGAGATCCCAGGTGCCGGGTGCATAGAGACACTCGGCCCCGACATCGGCGAACGCCTGGAGTCGGGCCAGCGCCTCGGCCATCCCACCGTCGAGCCCGTACAGCAGCACCTCGGTGCGGCCCGTGATCACGAATGGCCGGTCGAGCGCGTTGGCCGCCTCGACCGCCGCCTCGATGCGGGCCACGGCGAGCGCACGATCGTAGAGCCCCCGTTCGGCGTCGCCGGACCAGTCCTCGATGCCCATCCCCGCCGCGCCGGTCGCCGCGAAGCGCTGTACGGCCGCAGCCATCGTCTCGGGCTCGTGGCCGTAACCGTTCTCGGCGTCGACGTTGAGCGGAAGATCGCCGGCCGCCACCAGCGCCGCAGTGTGTTCGGCGTGTTCCTCCATCGTCACGTCACCGGCCGCATCGGCACGACCGATCGTCTCCGCGTGCGCCGAACTCGACGTCGCGATGGCATCGACCCCGGCCTCGCCCAGCGCCTTGGCCGTTCCCGCGTCGCCGACGTTGGCCAGCAGGAAACACCCGGACCGGTGCAGCGCACGGAATCGGGCCCCGAGTTCGGCGTGACGTGCCATCTCCATTCGCCCTTCCTACACGCTCCTGCAACATGAATCCCTTGGTCGATAGCGTTGCGGGGTGACCGTCGACCTCGCTGCCCTGCCGACACCCGGCTCGAAGCGCATGGCGGTACGGGTCACGAAGGACGCCCTGCGCCACATTCGCCACGGCCATCCGTGGGTCTACGAGGACTCGATCGACTCGGTGTCACACCGCGGCGCGCCCGGCGACCTCGCCGTCATCTTCGACGACGACCGCAAGTTCGCCGCGATCGGCATGTGGGATCCGGCCTCGCCGATCTGCATCAAGATCCTCCACGCCGGGAAGCCGGCAACAATCGACGCGACGTTCTGGGATCGGCGCGTGGCCGAGGCCGTCGAGCGTCGCCGTCCGCTCCTCGACGATCCCGACCACAACGCCTACCGGCTGATCCACGGCGAGAACGACGCGATGCCGGGCATCGTCGTCGACGACTACAACGGCGTGGTCGTCGCCAAGATCTACACCGACGGCTGGATCCCCCACCTGGCCGACCTCGTCCCCGTTCTGGTGGACCGCCTCGTTCCCCGATCGCTGATCATCCGGTTCGCCCGCTCGGTCGAGCCGCAGCCGTCGCTCGGGCTCGTCGAAGGCGCCCCGCTCCACGGCCCTCCGCCGGCCGAGCCGGTGATGTTCCTCGAGAACGGACTCACGTTCGAAGCCCACCCGACGACCGGACAGAAGACCGGTCACTTCCTCGACCAGCGCGACAACCGGGCCCTGGTGCGCGGTCTGGCCAGAGGACGACGCGTGCTCGACGTCTTCAGCTGTACCGGCGGGTTCACGGTGCATGCCGCCGCCGGAGGGGCGACCGAGGTGCACTCCGTCGACCTCTCGAGGCCGGCGCTCGACGCGGCCGAACGCAACATGGCGCACAACCGCCCGGACCCGGCGGTCGCGGCCTGCGACCACCTCGTCCATCACGGTGATGCCTTCGAGGTGATGGAGGGGCTCCTCCGACGCAACGAGCGATTCGACTTCGTCATCATCGATCCACCCTCGTTCGCACAACGCCAGGCAAGCGTCGACGGCGCGATGGCGGCCTACGAGCGACTCTCCCGCCTGGGGTTCGCGTTGACCTGCGACGGCGGCACCTACCTTCAGGCGTCGTGCTCGAGTCGTGTACCGGCCGAGGACTTCTTCCACGCTGTGCATTTCACCGCTCGCCGGGAGGGCGTCGAGATCCGAGAATTCGACCGCACGGGCCATCCACTCGATCATCCGATCGGGTTCGCGCAGGGCGCGTATCTCAAGGCGCTCTACGCGACCGTGCACCACTGACCCGCCGCCCCGACGCCGCGCACTACCGTGGCGCCGATGGAGGACGCCACGCGCATCGAACTGACCCTGCGCCTGTGGGGTACCGGGGCGCCCGACCGGTTCGACGAATACGTCGACCGACTCATCGCCCTGCTCCCCCGCAACCAGGGGGCCCTCGAGCGCCGCGCCGCCGAGGTCGACGCCGGTCCGGGTGCCCCCGACGCACTGCTGGTGATGTCCTTCCCCGACGCGCCGTCGGTCGACGGCTTCCTGCGCGACCCGCTGCGAGCCGACATGGAGGACCTCGCGGCGGCGGCCATCAGCCGCTCACTCATCAGCGACAGTCGGCACCGCCGCAAGCCCGAGGACCATCGCGCCGCCGACGTCGTCGCCCTACCGCTCGAGTCGGATCAGTGACCGAGCGTGCGGCTGCGCTGGCCGACCTCGTCGAGACCGGGGAATCACCGGTTCACGGCACCGGTGTCTTCGCCCGGACAGCGATCGCCGCGGGCACCCACATCGGCAGCTACGACGGCGATCCGACCGAGGTCGACGACACCTTCGTGCTGTGGATCGAGGACGACGAAGGCGACGCCTGGCACGGCATCGACGGCACCGGGTTGCTCCGCTACCTGAACCACAGCCAGTCGCCCAATGCCGAGTTCGACGGACCCGAACTCTTCGCCATCCGTGACATCGCCGCCGGCGAAGAACTGCTCTTCGACTACGGCGACGAGTGGGCTCACGTCCCCTGACGAGACGGCTCGGCGGCGTCGATCAACCGATGCGCGACAGGACCGACGGTGCCGACCGGACCGACACGCCAGTTCGCGCTGTCGCGCAACCGGGCGGTCACGAAGTCCTTGGCCGCCCGCACTGCGACAGCCCGGTCGGCACCGCGCGCGAGGCCGGCGGCGACCGCTGCCGCGAACGTGCACCCGCTTCCGCGCACGTTGACGGTGTCGACCCACTCTCCCGTGAGTTCCTCCGTCGAACCGTCGGACCACACGAGCAGGTCGGTCGCCCGAGCACCCCCGCCGGTCACGACGACCAGCCCGGCGCCGAGGCCGGCCAGCTCGGTCGACGACCCCCCGAGCAACGTCGCCTCGGCCCGATTGGGGGTGAGAACGGCGGTGAGCGGGAACAACTGCGCCCGCGCGGCGGCCTCGATCTCGGTGGCGACGAATCGGGTGCCGCGACCGTCGACCATCACCGGATCCACCACGGGCGCCGGCAGTCGTCCGTCGGCGACCCGCTCGACGACCACCTCGACCTGCGCAGGGTCGAAGAGGAGCCCCACCTTCACGGCGGCGACCGTCGCCGAGGCGATCACACCGTCGAGCTGACGCGCCAACAGGTCGGCCGGCGTGGCGACGACTTGCTCGACCGCATCGAATCGCTGAGCACTGACGGCCGTCACGGCAACCATGCCGTGGACGCCGAGCGCCGCGAAGGTCGTGAGGTCGGCGGCGATGCCGGCGCCGCCGAGCGGATCGTGGGCGGCAATCGTGAGAACGACGGGTGGAGTCACGTGGTCGATCGTGCCACAGCACCAATGGAGTCCCGCCACACGCGAGACTGCACCTGATGAACGAGTCCACGCGAGGCCGATTGCTGGTGGCGAACCCCGGCCTGCTCGATCCCAACTTCACGCGCACGGTCATCTTCATGCTCGAACACAACGAGGAGGGTGCGATCGGCGTGGTGCTCAACCGGCCGAGCGAGCTTCCCGTCGCGTCGACCATCGAGCCGTGGGCCGGCCGGGCCGTGCCGCCGGGCGTGATCTTCCTCGGCGGCCCCGTGTCGCCATCCTCCGTGATCGCGCTCGCATCGGTCAGTCTCGACGATGCCGGCGACAACTGGCATCAGGTGCTCGGCCGGATCGGCACCGTCGATCTCGACGTCGATCCGAGCGAGGTTCCCGGGCTCGAAGAGGTCCGCATGTACGCCGGATATGCCGGCTGGACGGGTGGCCAGCTCGAAGCCGAGCTCGTCGACGACGGCTGGTTCGTGCTCGATGCCGAGCTCACCGATGTGCACACCGACGACCCGTTCGAGCTGTGGTGGGAGGTCCTCGGCCGCCAACCCGGCCCCCTCGGCCGCCTCGCCCACTACCCCAAGGACCCCCACGACAACTAGTTGCAGCACTGGGGTCAGACCCCCGCTGCAACTACGACGGAGGGTCGGACACCGGGCCGGACATAAGGTGGGACGGGGGTCTGACCCCAGCGTCCCAACTCAGGGGGTGAACTGCCACAGGCGGGTGAGTTCGGCGAAGACGAGGTCGGCGACCCAAGAGGACGCCTCGCGGGTCAGGTGGACACCGTCGTCGATGCGGGCCCGGGTGTCGGTGCCGTCGGGACCGACAATGCGCGCGGAGAAGCCGGCATCACCGCCGAACAGGGGCCAGATGTCGATGGCCGACACGAAATCGCGTTCGGCGATCACCGCAGCGGCGAGATCGTTGACGATGCCGACACCGGTGTTGAGATCACCGTCGCGCATCGGAGGCTGGGTCACCCAGAAGATGTGACGCCCCGGCCGTTCGAGCAGGTCGAACGTGATCGCGAGCCGGCGACTCCACTCTGTCTGCCACTCGACCGATCCCTCGACCAACCGCGTACCGTCAGCCGCGGACATGTCCTGATGATCGTTCGCGCCGATGAAGAGGACCACGGCCTCGGGGTCCTGCGCCTCGTCGATCTCACGAAGCCGGGCCGGCCAGTTGAAGTAGTCGGGGCGGGCCAGGCTCGTCGAGATCTCGAACTGGGCCTCGACGCGCAAGGCGAGGTCGGATTCGGTGGTGACGGCCTGGGCGAGGTACTCGGCCTGGCTGTCGCCACCGACGAACACCGTGAGCGGCGACGACGCGTCGACCTCACGTAGCACGACCGGCACGGTCGTGCTGGTGGTCGTGGTCGTCGTCGTTCCCGAGTCGGCGGTGTCCTCGGTGTCGTCACCCGGGAGCGACTCGATGTCGGGCACGACCACGTCGAGGCCCAGGTCATCGGCAACGTCGTCGATGCTGTCGATGCGCGCCGCAGCGTCGTCGCCGATGCCCCGGACGTCGTGAATGGCGTCGTAAGGACGGTTCAACGACAGGAAGTTGGCCACCCGGTCGATGTTCTCGGCAACGGCCAACTGCCGGTCGCGGGTGTCGCCGAACTCCTGACGCTCGGCGATCTCCACGATCTTCCCCGAGGTCAAGAGGGTCGCGAGCAGCAGGCAGGTGAGCGCCGCCACGACCGCCGAACGAGAATCGGAAGTGCGCTGGCGGAGATCGTCTTCGCGGGCCTGCTTGAACTTCTCGTCGTCCCAGGTCTCGCCGCGCTCTCGCGGCGCCGTCGCCCGCTTCAGCGGGTCACTGTGTTCCATCTCTCGTCACCTCCCGTCAGAACTCGCCATCAGAACTGGAAATAGATGAACTCGGAAATGCCCTCGGGACCGAGGGCAACGACCACCATGATCCATAGCGCGAATGCGACCGATACCACGATCGGGTGCACCACCGAGAACATCGCGGCCCATTGCCGCACCAGTAGCGGCGGCACGTACTGGGCGGCGATCGAGCCGACGATGACCAGCACGACCAGCGGATTCACGAGTTCGGGCGCCTCGCCCCAGCCGCTGAACACCGACCAGAGCACGTCACCCGCCCGTCCCAGCGACGCACTGTTGAAGATGACCCAACCGATGCAGACGAAGTGGAACGTGACCAGCCGACCCAGCCACAGCGATCTCACCTCGAGCGGGGTGAACGGCACCGGCGACGAGGGATCTTCGCGCCACGCGTCGACCGCCGCGCCCGAATGGAGGCGGGCGATCTCCTGGATGCGTACGTCGCGGGAGTCGAGCGGCGTGTCCTTCTCGCCGCGCAGGTCGGAGATGAACCGCTCCCCTGCCATGCCGAGCCCCTGGTAGACGCCCCACACCACGAACGTGCCCGCGGCGCCGTGCCACAGTCCCCCGAGGCCCATCGTGATGAGCAGGTTGCGATAGGTGATGAACCGGCCCTTCCGGTTGCCGCCCAGCGGGAAGTAGAGGTAGTCCCGCAGCCATCGGGACAGGGTCATGTGCCAGCGACGCCAGAAGTCCTGCACAGAGACGGCCGCATACGGACGGTCGAAGTTCTGCGGGAACCGAAAGCCGAGCAGTAGCGCGATACCGATGGCCATGTCGGTGTAGCCACTGAAGTCGGCGTAGAGCTGAATGGCGTAGCCATAGATCCCGAAGAGGATGTCGAGCCCGCCGTACTCGCCCGGCGTACCGAAGGTGTCGGCAACGATCGCCCGACCAAGGAAGTCCGCGATCACGACCTTCTTGAAGAGTCCGCGCCCGATGAGCACCACCGCCCGGCCCGCCTCGACCTGGTTCGGCACCCGGTCGGTGCGCAACTCGGGCAGGAACTCGACGGCCCGCACGATCGGTCCGGCCACGAGCTGGGGGAAGAACGAGAGGTAGACCGCGAAGTCGAGCAGCGGGGCCGGCGGTGTGTCCCTGCGGTAGACGTCGACCACGTAGCTGATGCCCTGGAACGTGAAGAACGAGATACCGATCGGGAGCACCACGTCGAGGGCCGGGCTGGAGAGACCGAGATTGCGCTCGAGCGAATCCGTGAAGAAGTCGTAGTACTTGAAGAAGCCGAGCAGGACGAGGTTCAGGCCCACCGCGGCGGTGACGGCAGCCTTGCGGGCGTGGTCGTTGCTGCTGCGATGCACGGCGATCGCGGCGACCTCGTTGCCCAGCGTGGCTCCGGCGAGCAGGACGACGAAGCGCAGGTCCCAGTAGCCGTAGAAGTAATACGACGCAGCGAGGATGAACAGCTTCCAGGCGGTGACGCGCTCTCTCAACATCCAGCTCACGGGGAGCACCACGGCAAAAAAAGCCGCGAAGGTGAATGTGGGGAACAGCACGGGAAAGAGAACCTCCTGTGTCCGCCCGAGGCGCAGGCTATCTCTGTGACCACGTCGTTTCGGGGAGGCTACGGTCACACCCATGTCGGAGGCAGAGGGGCCGCAGCCGAACGACCGTCACCCCGACCACGAAGCCGAGCAGCGCTACCTCCACGAGGCTCGCGTCGCGCTCGATTCGATGGTCGCCCGGTCGCAGCAGGTGCTCGAATTCGCCGATCAGCGCGTCCGCGACGAGGACTCGGCCGACGCCAAGCTCGCCCGCGCCCACATGGCCGATCGACGCGCCGCCGTCGATGTCGGCGATGTCGCGCTCTGCTTCGGTCGCATCGACGAAGACCCCGTGATCACCGACGGCGACCACTGGTACGTCGGCCGTCGCCACATCGAGGACGCCGAGGGCGCACCGGTGATCGTCGATTGGCGAGCCCCGGTGGCGATCCCGTTCTACCGAGCCACTGCGGTCGACGCCTTCGGCCTCGCTCGCCGCCGCCGCTTCTCTTGTGAGGTCGACGAACTCGTCGCCATCTTCGACGAGCACCTCGACGACCCCGACTCGGTCACCGCCGCCGGCATCCCCGACCCCGTGCTGGCCGAGATCGAGCGCGGCCGCAGCGGTGAGATGAGCGACATCGTCGCCACCATCGCCGCCGAGCAGGACGAGATCATCCGCGCCCGGCTCGACGAGTGTCTGCTCGTGCAGGGCGGGCCCGGCACCGGCAAGACGGCCGTGGGGCTCCACCGCGCCGCCTACCTGCTCTTCGAACACCGCCAGGCCCTGGCCCAGAGCCACGTGCTCGTCATCGGGCCGAACCGGGTCTTCCTGCGCTATGTGGCCAACGTGCTCCCTTCACTCGGCGAGACCGCAGTGAGCCAGGCCACCATCACCTCACTGCTCAGCGCCCGCGTGCGGGTGCGAGCCGACGAGCCACCGGAGGTCACCGAGGTGAAAGGGCGGGCCGAGATGGCCCAGGTGCTGCGCCGGCTGGCCGATGCCCGGATCAGGGTTCCTGCGGACGAACAGGTCGTCCCCCTCGGCCTGCGTTCGGTGCGCTACTCCCCCGCCACGATCGCCGACGCCATCACGACCGCTCGTGACAACGACCTGCCGCTCAACGACGCCAAGGGCGTGTTCATCGAGGTGCTGTTGCGAGCGGCACGACAGCAGCTGATCGACCGCGAGGTGGCGCAGGAGGACCTGGCCCGACTGCTCCCCGAGCTCCGCAAGAGTCCCGGCTTCAAGAAGACGGTGGACAAGATCTGGCCGAGCCTGAGCGGCGCCCAGCTCGTGCGTTCACTGCTCGGAAGTCCCTCGAGTCGCAAGAAGGTGGTCGCCGGTGTGCTGTCCGACGACGAGGCGGAGCTGCTCCAACGCTCATCGGCCAGGAAGATCGCCGACGAGCCGTGGGCGGCCGCCGACCTGCCCCTGCTCGACGAGGCCAACGCACTCACCACGGGCACCGGTCGCACCTACGGACATGTCATCGTCGACGAAGCCCAGGACCTGTCGGCCATGGCCCTCAGGGCTGCCGGGCGACGAGCCGAGGGCGGCTCGATGACGATCCTCGGCGACATCGCCCAGGCCACCGGCGTGGGCGCCCAGACCTCGTGGGATGCGGTCACCACCGGCCTCGGCATCGACGGTTCGCTGGTGCGACGGCGAGAGCTCACCGTCGGCTACCGGGTTCCCGGGCCGATCCTCGACTACGCCAACCGACTGCTGCCGGTGACGGCACCCGACATCACCCCGTCGACCTCGATCCGCAGTCGCGGTGAAGGGGCCGAGCACCATGTGGTCGACGAGCGGGACCTGGCCGTCACCGTCGCCGAACTGGCCGGCGAACTCGGCGGCGACTGGTCGACCATCGGCGTGATCGCCATGCCCGACCGGATGGACGATGTGCTCGCGGCACTGGCCGAGGCCGGACTCGACGCGGGCGACACCCGTTCGGCGGTTGCGCTCGACCATCCGATCTCGGTGGTCGACCCGCCGACCGCCAAGGGCCTCGAGTTCGACGCCACCATCGTGGTCGAACCGGGCGAGTTCGTGCCGCTCCCCAACGGTCTGCGGCTGCTCTACGTGGCCCTCACCAGGTCGGTCCAGCGTCTGCTCATCGTGCGGACCCACGAGATGCCGTCCCCCCTCCGCATCGAGCGAGACCAGCGCGACTGAGCACGTCGGGCTCGCGCGCCACGGGTGACGGCGATTCCCACGCCTTGCGTCCGATTCGAACGCGCGCAGTGAGCGGACCGATGACAATCGTCCGCACCTCATGGGCCGAACGGCTCATATCGCTTCACAACGCGCCGACGGGAGCACATGGTCGAACAAGGCACCCAGAGCGGATGCCCTCGATACAAGGTGGGAGCCATGAGCACACGGACGCAGGACACGACGACGAATCGGACCGCCCATCGCGGGCACCGCGACGGCGATCGAAACGGCCGGCGGCTCGAGATCGTGATGGTCGATGACGATCACAACGACCATCTGTTGATGTCCATGGCGGCCGAGGCGGCCGGCCTCGATGCCGACTTCGTCTTCCACGACGACGGGACGACGCTGCTGCACCGCCTGGAGAAGCTCACGTCGCTGGAAGCCCTCCCCGATCTCATTCTCCTGGATCTCCGCATGCCCGGTCTGGACGGTCATCGCACCCTCGAGGCCTTGCAGCGCCACGACACCCTCTGGCAGATACCGGTGATCGTCTTCACGAGTTCGACCCGAAAGGTCGACGAGACAGCCGCCTTCGCCAACGGGGCCCACTGGTTCGAAATGAAGCCCAGCGAGTTCAGCGGCATGGTCGACTTCGCCGAGAAACTGCCGGAGCGTGCGAATCACCTCCCCTACCGGCCGCCTGTCTCGTTGGAGCCGGTGATCGACCTCACCATCTCCGAAGACGAGCTGTTCGCCCAGATCGAGGACGTTCTCTCGAGTCACGACGGCTGGTTGACATGACCGCCACGGCCACGGCCGAGGAATCGCCCCCCGTCGAGTTCGGTGGTCTGCTGCTCATCGAGGACGACGACCTCGATGCGGAGATGATCAGCGGTTACCTTCTCGAAACGGTGCCGAGCTGGCCACTGCATCGAGCGACCACCCTCGCAGCCGGCCTGGCCATGCTCGACAGGCTGAACCCGGACCTCGTGATGGTCGATCTCACCCTCCCGGACGCCAGCGGGCTCGACAGCGTCAGGGCCATCTGCGAGCGAGTGTCGAACACGCCGGTCATCGTGCAGTCCAGCACCGCCACCGACAAACTGACCCTCCGGGCGCTCCGCCTCGGGGCGCAGGACTACCTGAAGAAGGACGAGCTCTGTGTCGAGAGCTTCGAACGATCGGTCCGCTACGCCATCGCGCGGCATCGTTCACAGCAGGAACTCGCAACCGCGGCCGAGACCATCGCTGAGCAGGATGCCGATCTCGGTGAGTTCGCCCAGGTCGTCGCCCACGACCTCAGGGCACCAGTGCGCACATCGCGGCTGCTCGCTGATCGACTGCTCGATCGGATCGAGACCGAGGACCCGGTCTGTCTCGATCTCGCCGGCCGCCTCGACGAGGCGTTGAGCCGCGTCGACTCCATGATCCTGACGATGCTCGACTACGCGGGACTGCGCGACGAGGTCTCGGATCCCGAGCCCCTGTCGTTGTCCTCGGTCGTCCATGCGGCGTGCGAGACCCTCGAAGCCGACCTCGATACCGTCGACTCGGACCTCGCCATGCCGACGAACCCGCTACTGCAGGTCTGGGGCCATCGGGTCCTCCTCCGGCGGGTCTTCACGAATCTGGTGTCGAACAGCATCAAGTACCGGCGTCCGAACGAGCGGCTCGTCATGCGCTTCGACATGGTCGCCAAGGGGCCCTGGGTCGATCTCACTCTCGTCGACAACGGTCTCGGGATCCCTTCCGACATGCGTGAGGAGGTGTTCGCGCCACTGCAACGAGCGCACCACGACACTGCGGCCGGTCTCGGTTTCGGGCTCGCGATCTGTCGTCGGATCGTTCGCGGACTCGGGGGAATGATCTGGATCGCCGAAGACGGGCCTGTTCAGGGGACCGCCGTCATCGTGCGGCTTCAACGCGCACCGGATGCCGGGCAGATCCTTCTCTGAGGGCGTGGGGCCCGACCACCCCTCCCGCTTCAGCCCCCGGCGATCGGTTCGGCCGGCACCGAGAAGAACGGCAGCACCATCTGCTCGACCATCCCGGTGCGGTCACCCGACCATGCGAGGGCCCCGATCTCGTCGAGGGTGCGTCGTCCCCCGAACGACCTGAGGTAGTCGATCACCGATGCCGTGACCGTCACGGTCGGCTCGTCGCGACCGATGCGCCAGTCACGATCGGCGTCGGTGGCGATCAGGCGCAGCGACGGCAGGTCGGCGGCGGCGAACTGGGCCCGCACGTTGGCGAGCTGTGCCGCCATGGCCGCGACATCGGCATCGAGCGCCACCCGTCGGGGCGTGCCTCGGGCACCGAGCAGATCGTGCTCGTGGTGGAGGAGGTCGACGTGAAAGGCCGCCTCGAACGAGGATTTGGGCACCGGTCCGAGCACGTGGTCGATGGTTTCGGGCAGTGAGGACCCGGCCAGGTCCCGGTTGATCGCGAGAAAGGCGGGCATCAGCCCGTCCCACTCCGCGAGCATGTCCGGGATCGAGTCTCCCGACCGAGCCCGTACTTGTGCCTCGGTCCACTCCGGGCCGGCGTAGCCCGACGTGCGACCCGAAACGACGTCGCTCGCCAGGCCCACGACATGGGCGACGACGTCGCGTGCGGTCCAACCCGGACACGCCGGCACCGCCGCGAACGGGTCGATCTCGAGGGCCAGTTCGACCATGCGTCGGCGCGTGGAGGCGTAGTAGTCGGCAGCGTGCATGGTCCCGATCATGGCAGACCTCCGGAGAACCCGTTCCGGTCGACGCACTACGCTGCGGTCGACCGAGCGGAAGGGCCCGGATGCAACGAACCGAGCACATGGTCGGCGGCACGTTCGCCTATCGATTCGAGGGACCCGACGCCGACCACGCGTTGATCGTGATCCACGGCATGGGCGGCCACGGTGGCATCTACGACGAGTTCTGCGCCCACCACGCCGGCAAGGGCGTCGATGTCTGGTCGATCGACCTCCCCGGTCACGGCCGTTCCGCGATGGCCAGCCGGAAAGGCACGTGGACGGTCGGGCGGTGGGTCGATGCGTGTGCCGAACTGGCGGGCCACATCCACGACCTCACCGGACTCCCGGTCTTCGTCAAGGGCTCGAGCCTCGGCGTGATGCCGGCCTACGCGGTTCTGGGCGCCTCCGAGCACGTGGTGGGCGCGGTCCTGATGGGATTCGCCGTGCCCGGCACCGCCGCCGCTCTCGATTCACCGTGGCGCACGCCCGACGGCCAGCGGATACTGGCCGAGGTCGGCGAGACCGGTCGCTTCGACATCCGCCGATTCATCGACCTCGACGAGGACTACGGCTACAAGGGTGCACTCGAGCAGAAGGAGTCCGACCCGCTCAACACCTGGTTCTTCGACCTGGCGTCGTACGCCACGCTCTACACCTTCGACCCGGTCGTGAGCCCGGCGGACAACACGAGCCCGATCCTGTTCACGGTCGGCGAGCACGACCCGATCGCCTCGCCGAGCACCGTCCGCCACGTGGCCGGGATGGTCGGCGGCCCCGTCGAGGTCCACGAACACCCCGGCGGCGTGCACCAGCTCATGATGTTCCACACTGCCGAATACTCCCCCATTGTGGTCGACTGGTGCCGGAGGCAGCTCTCATGACCGTGACCCATCCCAACGGCGTGCACCATCTCGCCATCTCGACCGCCGACGTCAAGGCCCAGATCGAGTTCTTCACCCAGGTGCTCGGTGCCGAGCTCGTTGCCCTCTACTGGATGCACGGACTCGACGCGTGGCACGCGTTCGTCGAGCTCGACGACACCTGCTCGATCGCGTTCGTCGAGATGAAGGCCAACCACGAGATCGAGCCGATCCCGGGTGTCTCGCACTCCGGCACGCCGGGCGACCCGTCGGCGCCCGGAACGATGCAACACGTGGCGTTCAACGCCGACTCGTTCGACGACCTGTTGCGGATGCGCGACCGTCTGCGGGCCCACGGAGTGACGGTCCTCGGTCCGGTCGACCACGGCATGTGCCACTCGATCTACTTCGCGGGGCCGGAGGGGCTCACCCTCGAGGTTGCCTCGTCGCCCGCGCCGATCCCGGCCGACAACTGGATCGATCCCGAGGTGGTCGCACTCGCCGGCATCTCGGCCGACGATCTCGCCCGTTACCGCAACCCGCCCGCCGATCCCGTCGGGAGCCCCGGCTCGGTCGCCCAGCCCTCCCTCGATCCGACGAAGCCGGCGATGGGTTACCCGCCCGAGGTGCTCCAGGTGCTGGCGTCGATGTCCGACGACGACATCGCCGCGGCGATGAACTATCCGGACCCACCCGTCCCGGCGCCGGTCGACGCAGACTAGGGTCGTCTCGCCGGCCGAATCGCCCGATCGAGCGGAGCTCTCGATGCCCAACTTCTCATCCATCCTGCGAGCAGTCGCCGTCGGTTGCTGTGCCGTCGCCCTCACCTCGTGCGGCGACGATGCCGGGGACGACACCGCGGTGGACGACACTGCGGTGGACGACACGGCCGACACCGCCGAGCAGACGGATGCCGCAGGAACCGCCGAGGTCGTCATCGACGACTTCGCGTTCGTGTCCGCCGACCTCACCGTGGATGTCGGAACCGAAGTCACGTGGCGCAACGACCAGGGTGTCCCCCACACCGTCACCGGCGACAACGACGAGTTCGACTCGGCCGAGCTGGCCGAAGGCGCCTCGTTCACGCAGGTCTTCGACGAGGTCGGCACCTTCGCCTACCACTGCGACATCCATCCCGACATGACCGGCGTCGTGAACGTTCAGGGCTGATCCCAGCGCACTCCTGATCAGGTCGCACTCTCGCCGTGGCGTCCCGCGCCCCCGGCGAAGCGGGCGGCGCCTTCATGCGTCTCGCCGCTCATGATCGTGGCCAGTCCGAGCTCGGCCTCGCGGGCCAGCGCGTCCGGCATCGACAGGTCCCACTGATCCTTCGTCGAACGCAGGTCCGACCGCATGCACCGCGGCGGGAGCGACGCGAGCTCGTGGGCCAGCACGAGCGCATCGGCGAGCGCCTCCCCGGGCGCACTCAGCCGGTTGACCAGACCCATGGCGAGCGCCTCGTCGCCGCCCACACCGCGGCCGGTGAGGATCAGATCGTTCGCGTGCGACGCACCGATCAGGCGGGGCAGGCGGATCGTGCCGCCGTCGACCAGCGGCACTCCCCAGCGCCGGCAGTAGACACCGAGCGTGGCGTCGCGGGCGGCGACCCGCAGATCGCACCACACGGCCAGTTCGATGCCGCCGGCGACGGCGAACCCCTCGATCGCGGCGATCACCGGCTTGTCCAGATCGAGCCTCGTCGGACCCATCGGCCCGGGTCCGCGGAGATCGACGCGGTTGCCGCCGCCCTCGGCGATCGCCTTGAGGTCCGCGCCGGCGCAAAAGGTGCCGTTGGCGCCGGTGAGGATCGCCACCCGGAGATCGTCGTCGGCCGCGAAGTCCTCGAACGCGTCGAACAACTCGGCCGCGGTGGACGCATCCACCGCATTGCGACGTTCCGGGCGGTCGATCGTGACGATCCGTACGGCCCCGTCGGTTTCCACGTGCACAGTCATGCGGCACCGTATGCCGCCGCTCCCCCGCCCACCAGGATCTCGCGACACCACAGGTTGTGCACGAACAGGCGTTCGCCTACAGTGCTCCGCATGGCGGCGCTCGGCACCTACCAGACCACCCTGTTTGCCCTAGGCCAACCAGCCGTGGTCGCCGACGCCGCCGTCCAACGCATTGCCCTCGACGAGGCCAGCTGGGTCGACGTGAGCCGCCACTGGTTGACCGGGGCCGACCAGTTGCTCGAGACCCTCGCCGCCGATCTCGAGTGGCGGGGCGGGAGTCGGCCCATGTACGGACGCATGGTCGAGGAGCCCAGGCTCCACGGCCGCCTCGACATCGACGATCCCGAACAGTCGGCGCTCATCGACGCCATCCGAGCCTGGCTCGAGGCCCGCTACGGCGGCACGATCAACAGCAACTTCGTCAACTACTACCGCGACGGCAACGACTCGGTGGCGTGGCATTCCGACCGCATCGGTCTCCAGAAGGTCGACCCCATCGTCGCCATCTGCTCCCTGGGGGGCGTGCGCCGGTTCAGCCTGCGCCCCAAGGGCGGCGGCGAGTCCGTGCGGCTCACCCTGGGCTCGGGCGACCTGCTCGTCATGGGCGGCGCGTGTCAGCACGCCTGGGAGCACTGCGTGCCGAAGATGGCGTCGGCCGCGCCGCGCATGAGTCTCACGTTTCGCCACGTCGACGACGGGCCCGGCGATGACTGGTGGTATCGAACCGTCGACGCCGACACCCCGAGCGGGTGAACTAGCGGGGATCCATCTCGCTGCGGATGAAGATCCCTTCGGCCTCGGCGCACAGCGTGTCGCCGTGGTGCAGGGTGCCCTTGGCGAAGATCTTGCGACCCTCGGTGCGGTCGTGCCAGCCCCGCAGCGTCAGCGGCGCCTCGAGCGGTGTGAGATTGCGATAGATCACGGTGAGCGTGCCGGTGAACCCGCCCAGGCCGTTGGACACGCACACGCACCCGAGCAGTTCGTCGAACACGAGCGCGATGATGCCGCCGTGAACCGAACCGGGTGGCCCGTTGTAGGCCGCGCCGAGTTCGGCGTCGCCGTGGATCTCGTAGCCGTGCTCACCGTCGACCCGTCGAAACGTGGCCGGCGGCGAGATCGGGTTCCGCCGGCCGACGACCGGGCTGTACGGGAAGAAGGCAACGGGATCAACCATCTCGCGACCCTCCATGGGGATGGTTTGCCCCGCGGCGACCTGGTCCATTCTCAGGCCCGCCTGCATGCGTATGCCATCGACGCGATGCGGTGCGAGATCGTCGGTCAACGCCCGGATCGACCGCACCGGCGATGACACGTCGACGCCCTCGAGGTCAGCCGTGCGGACCGCGTCGATGAGGCCTCGCAGCGCAGTGTTCAGGTCGTCGACGGTGTCAGCCATCCGCCGAACGTATTCGGTGGTTCGCCCGATCACGCAACCCACCGATAGTGTCCGCGCCGTGAACCGCTTCGAAGGAAAGACCGCCCTGCTCACCGGTGCCGCCTCCGGCGTCGGCCGGGCAACCTCCATCCGCCTCGCATCGGAAGGCGCCCGGATCTACGGACTCGACGTCAACGCCGCCGGCATGGCCGAGACCCAGGCCACGATCGACGACGCGGGCGGCACCATGGCCACCCGTGTCACCGACATCCGCGATGTCGCCGAGTGTCGTGCCGCAGTGGCCGACTGTGTGGCCGAGTTCGGCGGCATCGACGTCGTCGGCAACATCGCCGGCATCGCCAACCAGCGTCACGTCCACCAGGTCACCGAGGAGGAGTGGGACATGATGAACGACGTGAACCTGAAGGGCATGTTCTTCCTCACCCAGGCCGCGCTCCCCCACGTGATCGAGCGTGAGGGCAACATCGTCAACATCGCCAGCAACGCCGGGCTCATGGGCCAGGCCTACACGGTGCCCTACTGCGCGACCAAGGGTGCGGTCGTCAACATGACCAAGGCCCTCGCCATGGAGTTCGTGAAGCAGCCGATCCGCATCAACGCCATCGCCCCCGGGGGCATCGACACGCCACTGGTCCACAACTTCGAGATCCAGGCCGACGTCGACTTCGATCTGATGAAGCCCTACATGGGATTCCGGGCCGCCAGCACCGCGGAGCAGATCGCCGCGCTCTTCGCCCACATCGCCTCCGACGAGGCGGGAAACATCCACGGCAGCATCATCAGCGCCGACGGCGGCCTCACGGCCTCCTGAAACCGACGGACATGGGACGTTTCGACGGAAGGATCGTGGCCCTGACCGGCGCCGCGAGCGGCATGGGACGATCGACCGCACGGCGCATTGCGGCCGAGGGCGGCACCGTTTTCGGTATGGACATCGACGCCGATGGTCTCGCCGCAGCGGCCCAGGAGATCAAGGCCACGGGGGCCACGATGACCACCCGCGTGACCGACATCTCCGACCCGGCGGCGTGCGCGGCCGCCATCGCCGAGTGCGTCGACACGCACGGGCGACTCGACGTGCTCGGAAACTTCGCGGCGATCTCGTGGATGCGCAACACCGCCGACGTGACCTACGACGACTGGCGCCGCATCTTCGCCATCAACGTCGATGGCACCTACTTCATGTGCCAGGCCGCCCTCCCCCACATCGTCTCGGCCGAGGGCAACATCGTGAACATCGCCTCGAACGCCGGGTTCATGGGGCAGGCCTATCTCGCTCCCTATTGCGCCACCAAGGGCGCGGTCGTGCAACTCACCAGGGCCCTGGCCATGGAGTTCGTGAAACAGCCGATCCGCATCAACGCCATCGCTCCCGGCGGCACCGATACCCCGATGAACCAGGGCTACGTCCTCGCCGACGACACTGACTTCGACCTCATGGCGCCATCGATGGGCTTCCGGGGGTTCGGATCGCCCGACGACATCGCGGCGCTCTTCGCCTTCGTCGCGTCGGACGAGGCCGGCAACATCCACGGCGCGGTCATCAACGCCGACAGCGGCCTGACGGCGTCCTGACCGATCGATCGATGGCGTGACCGAACCGTTCGTGCTCGGCGTCGGGCTCGACGGCGTGTGCGCCGACGACACCGCCGGTTTCCGGACCGTCGTCGCCGATCGGCTCGGCGTTGCCGAAGCATCGCTGCCGCTCGAGCGGAGCTGGAGCTTCGCCGAATGGGGACTCGAGCCGAGCGATGTCGAGGATCACTATCGCCACGCAGTGATCGAACGGCACATGCTCCGAGACCTCGCCCCGGTCGAGAGTGCCGCAGAGACGCTGTGGCGCCTGTCCGACGCGGGGATCTGGATCCGCATCCTCACTCGTCGGCTGCATGTCAACGGCGCGCACAGGACCGCCGTGGCCGACACCGTCGAGTGGCTCGACGAGGCCCACATCCCGTATCGCGATCTGTGCTTTCTCGGCGCGAAGCCGGCGGTCGAGGCCGACCTCTACCTCGACGACTCACCGGTCAACATCGCCGCGCTCCGCAAGGCCGGAAACGAAGTGATCGTGTTCGATCAGCCCTACAACCGGGACGAACGCGACCCCCGGGCCATGAACTGGGCCGAGGTCGAGGAGATCGTCATGGAGCGCTTCACCGAGCGCCAGGGAGTCCACGGCGTGCAACCGCAGCTCCCCGGCGTCGATGGCGCCCTCGGCCGCCGCCTCGGCGCCGACTGACATTCACGCATTGCCGTTCAGGCGGACACGCAGTGAAGCCCGACCATGTTCCCCTCGGTGTCGGTGATGGTCGAGACCCACCCGTGGTCACCGATCGAGAACTTCGGTCGTACGACCGAGCCACCGGCGGACGCCACCCGAGCCTCCTCCACGGCGCAGTCCTCGCACGAGAAGTAGACCATGGAGCCGCCCGGTCCGGGCTGGGCATGATCGAGCTCGACCAGTGCGCCGCCCGCGCCGTGAGAGACGAAGTCATCGGCGAACGCCCGCATCCGGGCAGTCGGGTCGTTGGGATCGTCCATCGATGCCAACGTGGTGTCGAGCACCGTCTCGTAGAACGCCTGGGCGCGCGCCATGTCGTCTACGTAGATGTCGAACCATCCCACTTTTCGCATGATCATCGTCCCTTCCGAACGTGGAGGCGGTCTGCCCCTCGGGACCAATCAACCAGCGGACGAGCGGGAGTGATTGTAGATATCAGACATCGAACCGCTTCTTGAACTGGCCCGGCGTGTAGCCGGTCACCTTGCGGAACGAGTGTGTGAAGTGCGATTGGTCGGCGAAGGAGAGCAGATGGTCCTGCCGGAACGAGTGCTGCACCCGCAACACCTTGAGGAGGTCGTGGGGGGGTGAAACCGGTGGTCGCCTTCAGTGCCCGCTGGAGTTGGCGGGGCGAAAGGGCCTCGACGAGTGGCAGATCTCCCTCGTACGGCTCGCCGACGTAGTGACCGACCCCTCGGGATCTCCGCGCCACACGCCCGGGAAGAACTGGATCCCGGCGTAGTGAAACGATCGTCCGAGATCCAGCGTGGTATGGGTCGTGTGGAGCTGCGTGACCCCGGCGATGCGGGGGTCGAGCTGGTTGAACAGCAGATTGACGCAGGCGTCGGGCATGGCATGCAGCGTGAAGTCCTCGTCGAGATCGGCCAGCGTCCGGAGCTCCCAGTAGCAGTGGACCAGCTCGCGCAGCGCGACGGGCGGCGGGGCCTCGGTGTGTAGAGGACCGACTCCGCTGACTTCGGGACGCCGTCCTTCACCGGGTCGTACACCCTCCCAGACCAGGCAGGACGCTCCGGGCAGATCGCGCTACTTGCGCTGGAAGTTCGGCGTGCGCTTCTCGGCGAAGGCCTTGGGGCCTTCCTTCGAGTCCTCGCTCGCCATCACCGCACCGGTGTAGGTGTCTTCGTGAGCGAACGCCTCGGCCTCGGTCATGCCCGGGGTGTCGTGGAGCGTCTTCAGCACGGCCTCGACCGCGAGCGGGCCGTTGCCGGCGACGATCTCGGCCACTTCCATGGCGTGCTCGAGCGCGGTCCCGTCGGGTACGACGCGGCTGACGAGACCCATCGACTTCGCCTCGGCGGCGGTGATGTGCTTGCCGGTGAGCAGGATGTCGGCCGCCTCGGCGTAGCCGATCTGGCGGGCCAGACGGACCGCCGAACCGCCCATCGGGTAGAGCGACCACTTCACTTCGCTCACCCCGAATTTCGCCGATTCGGCGGCGATACGGATGTCGGTGCCCTGGAGGATTTCGGTGCCGCCGGCGATGGCGACGCCCTCGACCGCGGCGATGACCGGCTTGGTCGGGCGGGACGTCTTGAGCAGACCCTGCCAGATGAAGTCGGCGCCCTCGGAGGCCATGGCCCCCTCCACGTCCCAGTCGTCGGTCTCGGCCTTGTCGCCCGACAGTCCACGCAGGTCCATGCCGGCACAGAAGTCACCACCGGTCCCGGTGAGCACGATGCAGCGGATGTCGTCGTCCTCCGAGGCTTCCTTCCAGGCATCGCGCATCCGCCCGAACATCTGGAGGGTCATGGCGTTCTTGCGCTCGGGACGGTTCATGGTGGCGACCATCACGGCGCCCTGGCGTTCGACAAGCAGGTCAGGCATGGAACGAGACCGTAGGACCCACACTGCGAGATTTGCCAGTTCGCTCCACCCCGACCCCTGTCGTGCCGATGGGAGACCCATGCGCAGCAGGGTCGAGATCGTACAGATCCGAGTCGGTGACATCCAGAGTGGCGACGTCGTGAACAAGCGCGGACCGGAGAAGTCCGGCTGGATCGAAGTCGAACGGGTCGAACAGCTCGAATCGGCCGACTACGTGGTGCACGACGTGCGCGACGTCGACAGTTTCACCGCCACCGGCTACGACCTCGTCTGGCTCCAGACCGTGCTCCAGCTGCACGGCAACAGTCATCTCGCCCTGCCGGGCTGATCACAGCTCCCCCAACGCGTCCTCGATGCCCTTGTGGAAGGTCGGGTACGCATAGATCATCGACTCGAGCCGGTCGATCGGGGTGGCCTCTTGTATTGCGAGTGCGAGCAACCCGAGCACCTCCCCACCATGTGGTCCCATCGCCGTCGCGCCGATCAGGACTCCCCGGTCACGGTCGGCCACGAGTTTGATGATCCCCTCGTTGCCGACACCGTGGATCCATCCGCGTGCCGTTTCCGACACCTTCACGACGGCAACTCCGACGTCGAGACCGGCGTCTCGGGCCTCCGCCTCGGTCTTGCCCACCGAGCCCACCTCGGGATCGGTGAACGTCACCCGCGGCAAAACCGAGGGAACCGGGCCCGGTCCATCGGGATCGAGGATGTCGGTCCTGGCAATCCTCCCCTCGTGCACGCCCTTGTGGGTGAACAGGCCGTCGCCGGTGATGTCGCCCACCGCCCAGACGCCGTCGGTCACCCGCAGTCGGTCGTCGGTCGGGATGAACCTCGGCGGCTCGTCGAACCCGATCGTCTCCAGGCCGAGTCCCTTCACGTTGGTTCGCCGACCCGTGGCGACGAGAACACGCTCGGCGTGGAGGCGCTCGCCGCTCGAGAGCACGAGCTCCACGTTGTCGCCGGTTCGCGAGAACGAGTCGGCGCTGACGCCGACATGGACACCGATGCCCTCGGCCTCGAAGGCCGCAGCGAGCGCCTCGCCCGCCTCGGGCTCCTCGAGCGGGATCAGTCGGTCCTCCATCTCGACGATGTCGACCCGCGTCCCGAATCTCGCCATGACCTGGGCGAGCTCGACGCCGATCGCACCGGCACCGAGGACGCACACCGACGCCGGAAGCTCCTCGGCTTCGAGCACGTCGTGGTTGGTCCAGTACTCCACGTCCTCGAGTCCGGGAATCGGCGGCACTGCCGGCGACGTGCCCGCAGCAATCACGACGGCTCGGCCGACCTCGAACACCCGATCCGCCACGATCACTCGCGAGGGCCCGTCGAGGCGTCCGTGCCCGCGAACGAAGATCCCGCCCTTGCCGACGAAGCGGTCCACGGCGGCCTCGTCGTTCCAGTCGTCGGTGGCCTGCTCCCGGATCCGCTTCGCCACCGGCGCCCAGTCAGGAGTGACCGCTGCGTGGCCGGCGAGTTCGTCGACTCGCCGGGCCTCCGCCAGCGCGTTGGCCGCCCGGATCGCCATCTTCGAAGGGACACAGCCCCAGTAGGGGCATTCACCGCCGACGAGATCGGCTTCGACCCCGACCACACGCAGCCCTTTCTCGGCGAGCGGACCGGCCACCTCCTCGCCGGCCACTCCCATTCCGATCACCACGATGTCGACCTGCTCGGCCATGAAGTCCCTCCCTGTCGTCGCCACGTCGGCGGCGGTTCGGACAACGGCGTGGCCCCACGGTCCTGCCCACGCGCGTCGTCAGGGAAACGTCGGGCGGGCCACGGCCGTCATCGCCGGGCCGGACGAGCCGAGCGCCCCTCGATCTCCTGGAAGAACTGGCCTGCCGTCTTCTGGATGGCGTAGGACCATGTCGGGTAGGCGTGCACCGTCTGGGCGAGACGGCCCGCGAACATCCTGGTCCGCATGGCCAGCGCCAACTCGTGGATCATCTCCCCGGCGCGGGGGGCCACGATCGTGGCCCCGAGGATCTGCCCGCCGTACAGGTTGCGGGTGAGCAGCTTCGGGCCGGCGATGAGCTTCACGAAACCCTCGGTGCGGCCATCGGTGATGGCCCGATCCATCTCCGTCATCGGCAGCTCGGCCACCCGTCCGCCATGGTCGGCGGCCTCGGCCTCGGTCATACCGACCCGGGCGACCTCCGGGTTCGTGAAGGTCGCCCACGGGATCCACGACGTGCGGAATCGACCCCGCTGTCCCTTCTTCAGCGCGTTGCCCGCAGCCAGCCGACCCATCTCGTCGGCGGCGTGGGTGAACGGCAACTTCCCGGTGACATCGCCGACCGCGTAGATGCCCTCGACGGCCGTGGCCAGACGGTCGTCGGTGACGATGTGGCCCCGATCGTCGAGCTCCACGCCCAGGTCCTCGAGGCCCATCCCCGTCGAGTTCGGTGACCGTCCGACCGCCAACAGGAGTCGGTCCACGACCGTCTTGCCGGTCGCGGTCGCGAGGCCCACACCGTCGGGGCGGGGTGCCACTCGCTCGATCCGGGCGCCGGTCTCGACGGTCACCCCGGCGGCGGTGAGCGCCGCATGGATCACGGCTGACGCGGCGGGCTCCTCGCGGATGAGCAGCCGGGGCAGGCTCTCGAACAGCGTCACCGTCACGCCGAGACCGGCAAAGGCCTGGGCCAGCTCGCAACCGATCGCGCCGCCGCCGATGATTCCGAGCCGCTTCGGCGCATCCGCCAGGTCGAAGACCGTCTCGTTGGTCAGCGCATCGACCTCGTCCAGGCCGGGGATCGGCACCCTCGTCGGTCGACCGCCGGTGGCGACGATGATGCGGGGCGCCGTGAAGCGCGCGCCATCGACCACGACGGTGTCGGGCGCAACGAACTCGGCCCGCCCTTCGGCCACCGCCACCCCTTCGGCCCGGAGCACGTCGGCCGTCTCCGTCGCCGCAATGCGGGACACGGTGTCAGACACCCGTCCCATGGCGTCGGCGAAGCACAGCCCCTGGGCCGCAGCGGCGAGCAGGGTCTTCGAGGGCACACACCCGGTGAACGTGCAGTCACCGCCCAGGGGACCGTCGTTGACGAGCAGCACGTCGGCCCCGGCGGCCCGCGCGGCCCTCGCCGCACCGAGTCCCCCGGCGCCACCACCGATGATGAGCAGATCGAGCTTCACAGGGCGGGGAACCACGAACGGCGATGGGTCATTCCCCCCATCGTGACCGCTGGACGCCGCCGGTGTCGGTAGTGGTGGTGGTGCATCCGCTTCTATGGAGCGTCGAGGGCGGTCCGGAACTCGGCGATGAGCTCGCCGACACCCTCGGGACCGGCGCCGTCGAGCATGCGCTGCACCACGGCGGAGCCGACGACCACGCCGTCGGCGACCTCGCAGACCTCGACGGCCTGGGCCGGCGTACCGATACCCACACCGACCAGCACCGGCTGCTCGGTGAGCGCCTTCAACCGCTGGGCGATCACCTTGGCGCTGTCGGCCAGCTCGGTGCGCACGCCGGTGATGCCGACCAGACCAACGGCGTAGACGAACCCCCGCGACCGTTCACAGATCCGGGGCAGTCGTTCGTCGGGCGCCGTGGGCGCCGCCAGCAGTACGGTCTCGACGCCGGCCGCGTCGGCGGCCGTGGTCCACACCTCGCTCTCCTCGAGGGGGATGTCGGGGAGAATGCAGCCGCTCACGCCTGCCTCGGCCAAGGAATTGGCGAAGCGGTCCCAGCCCATCCGGTAGGCGATGTTGCCGTAGGTCATCACCGCTGTCGGCACCCCGAGGTCGGCTCCCCGCACCCGATCGAGGATGGATTGCGGCGTCGCCCCGGCGGCCAGAGCCTTGTCGTTGGCCAACTGGATGGTGGGCCCGTCCATTGCCGGGTCGGAGAACGGAATGCCGATCTCGATGGCGTCGGCACCGGCCGCGGCAACCGCCTGCATCGTCTCGAGCCAGTCGTCGCCGAGGCCGCCGGTGACGTAGGGCACGAGGCACTTTCCGCCGGCATCGAGGCGAGCTCGCAGCGCGGTTTCGATGGCACCGCTCACTGGAGGATCTCCATCATCTGGGCGACGTCCTTGTCACCGCGGCCGCTCAGGTTCAACAGCACCGTCTTTCCGGCCAGCTCCTCTCGAGCGCGGCTGACCCAGGCGAGTCCGTGGGCCGATTCGAGCGCGGGGATGATGCCCTCGGTGCGCGAGAGCAGCTTGAACGCCTCGACGACCTCGGCGTCGGTGACGGGCTCGTAGCGAGCGCGACCGGTGGCCGCGAGATGGGCGTGTTCGGGGCCGATCCCGGGATAGTCGAGGCCGGCCGAGATCGACTGGGCCTCGAGCACCTGACCCCACTCGTCCTGCATCAGATACGAGAACGACCCGTGCACGATACCGGGCAGGGCCCGACCGACCGCGGCGCCACCGGCGGGCTCGGCCCCGATCAGTTCGGCGTCGGTGTCGGCGAAACCGCTGAAGATGCCCGCGGCATTGGAGCCACCGCCCACACAGGCCACGACGACGTCGGGGGTGCCACCGAGCAGCTTCTGGCACTGCTCGCGGGCCTCGTCACCGATCACCCGATGGAACTCGCGCACCATCCACGGGTAGGGGTGGGGGCCCATGACCGAGCCCAGGCAGTAGTGGGTGGACTCGACCACGGCGACCCAGTGCCGCATGGCCTCGTTGACCGCGTCCTTGAGCGTCCGCGACCCCGACTCGGCGGAACGCACCTCGGTGCCGAGGAGCTTCATGCGGAACACGTTGAGTTCCTGGCGCTGGATGTCGACCGCACCCATGTAGACGACGCAGTCCATGCCGAACAGCGCGGCCGCCGTGGCGGTGGCCACGCCGTGCTGACCGGCGCCGGTCTCGGCGACGAGTCTCGTCTTGCCCATGCGCTTGGCCAGGAGCGCCTGACCGAGCACGTTGTTGATCTTGTGCGACCCGGTGTGGTTCAGATCCTCCCGCTTGAGCAGCACCTGACAACCGAGCTCCTGGCTCAGGTTGTCGCACACCGTGACCGGTGAGGGGCGGCCCGCATAGTCGGTGAGCAGGCGATGGAGCTCGGCCCGGAAGGACTCGTCAGCCCAGGCCTCGCGAAAGGCGATGTCGAGCTCCTGGCACGCGGGCACCAGCGTCTCGGGCACGTACATGCCACCGAAGTCGCCGAAGCGGCCGGTGTCGGTCGGGTCGGTCATGCTCATCAGAAATCGTCCTGCCAGTCGTAGGGGGCGCCGTCGTCGTCGTGTTCGTCGTAGTCGGGGTCGGCCCGACGGACCTCGTCGCCCGCCACCCGGGCGGCGTCGATGAACTCGCGCAGCTTCACCGGGTCCTTGCGGCCGGGCTCCCGCTCGACGCCGGACGACACGTCGACACCCCACGGACGCACCTGCCGAATGCCGTCGGCGACATTGCCCGGGTGCAGTCCACCCGCCAGCAACACCCGATGACCCGCCCTCGGGGCGTCCTCGGCGAGTCGCCAGTCGAACACCTCGCCGCTGCCGGGTGTCTCGCCCTCGACGAGGATCACATCGGCGCCGTAGTCGGGAATGTGGGAGAGGCCGGGGTGACCGGCCGGGAACCCCTTGATCACCAGCGGAATCCGGGCGCGGACCTGTCGGGTCTGCTCGGCCGTCTCGTGCCCGTGGAGCTGGGCGGCACCCAGGCCGGCCCGCTGCACGATGTCGACCACCCGGTCCGGAAGGTCGTCGCGAAACACGCCGACGGTGAGGATCTCCGGCGGCAGGCGGCGCACGATGTCGCGCGCCCGGTCGACGGCGACCTGGCGGGACGACGGTGCGAAAACGAAGCCCAGCGCATCGGCCCCGAGCGCCACGGCCAGCAGGCCGTCGTCCTCGGTGGTGATACCGCAGATCTTCACGAACACGAGGTGGACGCTACCGCTTGTCGTGGGTACTCAGAGTTCGTTTGTTCGCGGAACCGGCTACCCGCCGAACCCGGCGCGGAGCTCGGCCACCCCGCGGGCGGGGTCGCCGTGCTTCACCAGCGTCTCGCCGACGAGCACCGCGTGATAGCCGGCATCGCCGAGCACCCGTACGTCGTCGGCGTCTCGCACGCCCGACTCGGCCACCCGGGTCACCCCCGAGGGCATCAGCGGTGCCATCCGCACGGCGCGGGCGGTGTCGACCTCGAACGTGACGAGATCGCGCTGGTTGACGCCGATGAGCGTGGCATCGACGTTCAGCGCTCGCTCGAGTTCGGCTTCGTCGTGGATCTCGACGAGCACGTCGAGACCTACCTCGACGGCCAGCGTGTGGAGCTCGGCCAGCTCGGCATCGTCGAGCGCGGCCGCGATCAGCAGGACACAATCGGCACCCATGATCCGGGCGTCGAACACATCGTGTCGGTGCACGGTGAAGTCCTTGCGCAACACGGGCAGCGTCACCGCCGCCCGGGCAGCCTGGAGGTCGGCGACCGACCCGCCGAAGTACGCCTCGTCGGTCAGCACCGACAGACCGCTGGCGCCCCCCTCCTGGTACTGCCGTGCCAGGAGGGCCGGGTCGAGGTCGGGAAACAGATCGCCCTTGCTCGGCGACCGCCGCTTCACCTCGCTGATGACCGCCATGCCGGTGGCCGCCTCCAGCGCGGCGCGAAACCCGCGACAAGGCGCCACCGCGCCGGCGGCGGCGAGCAGGTCATCGGTGTCGCGATCGTCCGCCGCCGCCGCGGCGCGATGCGCAGCGAGGATCCGGTCGAGGTAGGTCGTCTGCAGCTCAGAGACCCTTGCCGGCGTGCGGCGTCAGGACGATCATCTCGGGTGCGCCATCCATCACGTCGCCCAACGCGCCGAGAAGGTCGGCCATGGCATCCGACGAGCTGTGTGTCGACATGGCATCGGCGTCGGTGTAGAGCTCGTAGATCCAGGCGATGTTCTCGTTGGCCTGCTCGAAGTTGAGGATGTAGATCTCGGTGCCGGCCTCGTCGTTGACGGCGGTGATCATGGCACCGAACTTCTCGATGAAGTACTCCTTCTTGTCGGCCTTCAGAGGGAGCTTTGCGATCAGGGATACTTTTGACATGGCCAGACTCTAGAACGCGGGACCGTCGCCGGGGCAACCGAGATCTCAGGGGTCGGTGTCCTGCCGGCTGCTCATCGAGAGCGCCACCAGTGGCGCCGACAGGAACAGCATGACGGAGAGCAGCAGCACGAGCATGCCGACCCTCGCCATCACGTCGAGTCCGACCAGGCCGCCGAGAATCAGTGCGGCCAGCCCGAACAGCACCCCCAGGGCCGGAACCGTCTTCATCCAGCTCGGCAGGCTGCTGCCGGTGATCGGCCGGTCGTCACGGTCGTCGAATCCGGCCGGATCGCCATCGTCGAAGGGGCGCCACGGGTCGGGCTCCTCGACGGTACCGTGACTGCGGGCATGAAACGTCGGGCGTGGCGCGCCGGCCAGTCGACGCCGGTCGTAGGCCGAACGGGCGTCGGGATCGCCGAGCACGGCCCACGCGGCGTTGATCTTCCGCATCCGGAGTTCGGCCGAGCGCCGTTCGGTTTCGCTCGTGTGGTGGAAGTCGGGGTGCGCGTCGCGGGCGAGACCGAGGTAGGCACGCCGGATCTCGGTCACCGATGCCGACGGGTCGACCCCGAGGACGTCGTAGTGGGCGTCGTCGCGGCCGGTCATGGACTCGCCTCAGCCGACAGTGGCGGCGACACCGCCAACGTCGACGCTCGCGCCGGGTTCGGCCTTGCGAAGCACCGGGGCGAGCGCAACCGCGCCGGCAGCCGAGGTGACGGTGCCGACCGACGAGCCCTCGAAGGTGACGTCGGCGCCGACCGCGAGCGGTGCGTCGGCGATGAGCACCCGCACCGGGCGGGGCACGTTGCCGCCCCGACTGTCGATGCGGGCCACGAGTTCCTGGCCGGTGTAACACCCCTTCGTGAAGCTGACGCTGCGCTCGATGAGCGCGGTGCCTCCCTCTGCGGGGATGGTGTCGGTGGTGAGGTCCGTGCCGAGCCGCGGAACGCCGGCCCGGATGCGGCCCTCCTCGAAGGCCACAGGATCGCTGGCGATCTCGGGATCGGGCGTGTCGGGCGCAAGCAGTGTGTCGGTCCCCTCCCAACCGGGCCAGGTCACCTCGGCCACGAGATCGCCGTCCGCGCCGGGGTCAGCACCGCGGCGGCTCACCATGCGCCATCCGTCCTCGGGGACGAACTCGACATCGGTGCGCAGCTTGAACCGCTCGAGACGGGCGACGGTGGCGTCGACCGCCGACGGTTCCATGTCGAACAGGAACTCCGCATCACCGATGCGGTGCACCCGAAACCACGAGACGAGCCTGCCCGTCGGATCGAGCACGAGCGACCAGGCCGAGTCGCCTTCGACGATCACGTCGATGTCCTGCGACACCTGACCCTGGAGATACCTGGCGGCGTCGGGGCCGCTCACCCGCACCACTCCTCGGGGCTCGATCGTGGTGACCATTCAGGACCTCTTCCGTCGGGCTGCACTCATACGACGGGCCGCAGGGACCGCCGCGAGCAGGGCTTTTGCCTTGTTCTGGCATTCGAGATGTTCGTCGGCGGCGACTGAGTCGGCGACGACTCCGGCTCCTGCCTGGATCGACGCCCGATTGCCGCTCACCAGCATCGTACGGATCGCGATGGCCGTGTCGATGTTGCCCGAGAAGTCGATGTAGCCGACCACGCCGCCGTAGGGACCCCGCTTGACCGGCTCGAGCTCGTCGATGATCTCCATCGCCCTCACCTTGGGTGCGCCGGAGAGCGTGCCGGCCGGCAGCGTGGCCCGCAGCACGTCGATGGGGGTCTTGCCCTCCTTCAGCTCGCCCGACACCTGCGACGTCATGTGCATGACGTGGCTGTACTTCTCGAGCGTCATCATCTCGTCGATCTGCAGCGTGCCGAACTCGACGACACGGCCGACGTCGTTGCGGGCGAGGTCGACGAGCATCACGTGCTCGGCCACCTCTTTCGGATGTTCGATCAGCTCGGCGGCGAGGCGTTTGTCGTGATCTTCGGTCTCGCCCCGCTTGCGGGTGCCGGCGATGGGCCGAGAGATGACCCGGCCGTCGAGCAGCTGCACCATGGGTTCCGGCGAACCGCCGACGATCTCGAGGTCGCCGTGACGCAGGAAGTACATGTAGGGGCTCGGGTTGACCTGGCGAAGCACCCGATAGAGGTCGAAGGCCTCTGCGTCGAGTTCGAGATCGAAGCGCTGGGCCAGCACGACCTGGAAGATGTCGCCGGCGTGGATGTGTTCCCGAGCCGCTTCCACCGCCGCGCAGTACACGGCCTCGCCCATGGTCGAGGTGACCTCAGGGAGCTCGTCGTCACGGGTGGCCGGTTCCACCAGCGGTTCGTCGAGCGAACGGGCGCCGTCCTCGGCCAGGGTGTCGAGGCGGGCCAGCGCGTCGGCGTAGGCGGCGTCGATGGCCGCCTCGTCGGCATCGTCGGCGATCAGCGCGTTGGCGATGAGCACCACCCGCTGCTTCCAGTGGTCGTAGACGGCCAGCTCGCCGATCATCGAGATGACGGCATCGGGATAGCCGAGATCGTCCTCCGGCACGTCGGGGAGGTGTTCGACCTCGCGCACGACGTCGTAGCCGAGGTAGCCGATCAACCCGCCGTGCAGCGGCGGCAGTCCCTCGATCTCGGGGGCTCGATAGTGGTCGAGCAGCAGCTCGAGGGCGGCGAGCATGCCCTGGTCGGTCGGGATGTCGATGCCGAGATCACCCTCGATGCGCAGCGTGCCGTGCTGCGACACGAGCGTGCCGTGGGGGCGCCGGCCGATGAACGACCAGCGACTCCAGCGGTCGCCACCCTCCACCGATTCGAGCAGGAAGCCGTCGCCGTCGCCCACGACCCGGGCGAACGCGGCGACCGGTGTGGTGAGGTCGGCCAGCACCTCGCGCCACACCGGCACGACCCGATGGTCGGCGGCCAGCCGGCGGAACTCGTCGATCTCGGGGGCGGCAGGCATCAGGTCAGTCGAACTCGAGCGAATCGGCGTCGGTCACGGTCCGGTAGTAGCAGGTCTGGCGGGTCGAACCGGTGTCGTCCTTGGTGTGGCAGACCCCCGTGCCGGCCTTGCGCACCAGGTAGAGCAGGCTGTTCTGCTCGCAATTCACCCGCACGTCGACGAGCGGGAGGGTGTCGCCACTGGTCGCTCCCTTGTGCCAGATCTCCTCACGCGACGTCGAGTAGAGCACGGCCGACCGACGCTCGAGGGTGAGTCGGTAGGCCTCCTCGTTGGCGTAGCCGATGAACAGCACGTCGCCGGAGTCGGCGTCCTGGAGCACCACCGGCACGACCTGGTGCCCGGCCCGCCCGATCTTCGCCACCTTGTCGAAGTCGAGTTGGGTGGTGAGCCCCTCTTCGAGCGCGTTGGTTTCCGTTTCGCCTGAGTTCGGTGCCTGCGTCATGGCCGCCGATTCTACGGGCGTACCGCTCCGCCCACTGATCGTTTCCAGAGTGGCCGCTCCGCCGGAACGACGGGAGTTGTACGTTCTCGGACATGTCTTCCGCACCTGCGCAGCCCTCCGAACTGGCCCGAATCGACGCCACCGGTCTCGCGGCGATGATCCGGGCGGGCGAGCTGTCGCCCGTCGAGCTGATCGACGACACGATCGAGCGCATCGAGCGGCTCGACCCGCAGGTGAACGCCGTCATCCACCCCGGCTTCGAGAAGGCTCGGGCCGCCGCGGCCGGCGATCTGCCGGATGGTCCGTTTTGCGGCGTGCCGATGCTGATGAAGGACCTCTGGCCGGCCGAGAAGGGCGAACCGTTCCACCAGGGCGTGCAGGGGCTGAAGAACGCCGGCCACATCGCCGACGTCGACGCCAACATCGTCACCGCGTACAAGCGGGCCGGATTCGTGATGACCGGGCGCACGAACACCCCCGAGATGGGGCTGTCGGCGACCACCGAACCGATCGCCTACGGGCCCACCCGCAACCCGTGGGACCTCGAACGAGGTGCCGGGGGCTCCTCCGGTGGTGCGGCCGCGGCGGTGGCCGCGGGCATGCTGCCGGCCGCCAATGCCAGCGACGGCGGTGGTTCGATCCGCATCCCGGCGGCGATGTGTGGCCTGGTCGGTCTCAAGCCCAGCCGGGGCCGCATCTCCATGGGTCCTCAGCGCGACGAATGGGGCACATCGGTCCAACACGTCGTCTGCCACACGGTGCGCGATTGCGCCGGCATTCTCGACGCCACTGCTCCCCCCTTCCCCGGCGACGGCGTGGTCGCGCCGTTCCCCGAGAAGCCGTTCGCCGACTACATCTCGGCCGACCCGAGACCGCTGAGGATCGGGGTGCTCGATCGCTCGATCCGCGACGGGATTCCGATCGACCCCGAGGTCGCCGCCGCGGTACGCGATATCGCTGACCAGCTACAACAGCTCGGCCACCACGTGATCGACGACTCGCCGCCCGCCCTCGACGACGAGGCGTTGATCGCCTCGTTCGGCGCCCAATGGGCGGCCGCTGTCGCCGCGTCACTCGACACGTTCGGCGAGTGGATCGGCCGCGATCTCACCGCCGACGATGTGGAGCCGATGACCTGGGCCCTCGCCCAGCGCGGCCGCAGCCTGGGTGCGGTCGAAGCCACCAGGGCAGCCGACCAGGCGATGATCTTCCGGCACCGGATGGCCGACTGGTGGGCCGAGTCGGCCGATCTCCTGCTGGCCCCTACGTGTCTGCGGCCGGCACCGCTCATCGGTGAGAGCTCCGGCACCGCCGACAACCCGTTCGCCAACATCCACGTGACCCTCGCCTATTCGACCCTGACGGCGCCCTTCAACAGCACCGGCCAGCCCGCGATCTCGCTGCCGCTGGCCACGTCGTCGGCCGGTCTGCCGATAGGGCTCCAGTTCGTGGCCGCCTACGGCCGAGAGGACCTGCTGCTGCAACTCGCCGGCCAGCTCGAACGGGCGATGCCGTGGGTGCACGACCGGGCGCCGATGCACGCCTGATGTCGCCGACCGGGTCCCCAGAGATGTCCCGGCTACAGATACAGCCCGGTGCTGCCTTCGTCGAGACGTTCGGCGGCCAGGGCGTGGATGTCGCGCTCGCGCAGGATGATGTAGTCCTTGCCCCGCACCTCGACCTCGTAGCGGTCCTCGGGGTTGAAGAGCACCTGGTCGCCGGGCTCCATGGCCCGCACGTTCGGGCCGACCGCAACCACGGACGCCCAGGTCAGCCGCTTTCCCATCTGCGCGGTGGCCGGGATCAGGATGCCCCCGGTGGACCGGCGCTCGCCCTCGGCTTCGCCGAGATGCACGAGGATCCGATCGTTGAGCATCTTGACGGGAAGGCCGTCGTCGGCGCTGAGAGTCTCTGGCTTGGACACGGTGGCTCACGCTACCGGTAGCGTCGCCACATGGAACCAGGTGAGAAGGAACCGGTCGACGTGTCGGTCGTGCAGTTCGAGAGCCACGACGGCACCCGCCTCGAAGGCGACCTTCTCACGCCCAAGAACCCCACGGGCAGTGCCGTGGTCTGTCATCCCCACCCGCTCTACGGCGGTTCTCGTCAGGACGCGGCGGTCGGCGCCCTCAGCCGAGCCTTCGTGGGGGCCGGGTTGCGGGTGCTGCGGTTCGACTTCCGTGGTGCCGGCGGCTCAGCCGGTGCGCACGACGACGGCGGGGCCGAACGCGGCGATCTCGCAGCCGCGATCGACTTCGTCGACCCCACCGATGGGCCGCTCACCCTCGCGGGCTACAGCTTCGGCGCCGACATCGCTCTGAGTGTGGCGCACGACGCGGCCACGGGCTGGCTCGTGGTCGCTCCCCCACTGGCCACCGTTCCCGCCACAGATCTGGTCGCGTCGGCCGACCCCCGTCCGGTCACCGTGATCGCCGCCGGCCACGACCAGTTCAACCCACCCGACCAGCTCCGCCCGCGGACAGCCGACTGGGTCAACACGACGATCCACGTCATCGAGACGGCGGACCACTTCTTCGCCGGCGCCCACCACCAGATCGGCGAACTCGCCACCAAGACCCTGGCGGGTTGACGCACGCCGCGGTCAGCTTGCGAACGACACCTCGGCGGTCGTGACCACATCGGCCGTGTGCTCCGGTGCTTCCTGGTACTTCCAGTAGAGGTTGGTGTGCGCGATCACTGCGTCCGGGGAGGGAGCGCCCCACTCGGTGTGTGGTCATCGGTGGTGTGGGCGTCGGCCACGAGCGTCACGTCGTAGCCACGGGCGAACGCACCGTGGATGGTCGAACGAATGCACGCGTCGGTCTG
Organism: Acidimicrobiales bacterium; assembly: GCA_040219515.1. Classification (NCBI taxonomy): domain Bacteria; kingdom Bacillati; phylum Actinomycetota; class Acidimicrobiia; order Acidimicrobiales; species Acidimicrobiales bacterium. Next base: position 87,246 of record JAVJSI010000011.1, on the reverse strand, counting down.
CGCGCCGGCAACGATCAGGCGGCCGACTCCGGCTGCTGCCAGTACATCTTCGAGGTCGGTGTTCTCGAACGAGTCACCGAACGACTTGTGAACGACGGCGTCTGTTGGTCGGATCTCGAGCTCCGGGACGTACTCCCATGCGTCGCTGCCTCGCGGAAGATCGTCGTCGTTGTGCTGGACCCATATGACGGCGACGTCGCCGGAGCGGGCCCTCTCGACGAGCGTGCCGATGTTGGCCACGACCGCGTCCCGCTCGAATGCGTCGGCGACCACGTCCCTTTGGACATCGATCACCACGAGTGCGGTCTTCGGCCGGTCGGGCAAGGTGGTCATGTTGCTCCTTCAGGGTGGTCTCCCGCGCGGGTCGTGGCCGGAGTTGACCGTGCCTTCGAGACTTCGCGCTCTAGGAACGCGGCGACGTCGACGACCGGATGGACCGGTTGTCAACCGGTACGGTGATTGCCGCGGAGTCTGCCGCGACGACACCACCAGACGCGGGAATGAGCATCCACACCGAGCAGATCGAATCTGTTGTCGAATCCGAGCAGACGGACTCGAGCCGTGTGATCGCGGCGTTCTGGTGGCTGGTCGTCGTCATGGCGATCGTCGGCGGCATCGCCTTCGTCATGTCGGCGCTGGGTGATCTTCGCTTCGCTCACCTCTACCGCCAGCGCACCGGAGAAGGCGGCGCTTTCTTCTGGTTCGGGATTCGCCTCTTGGTCGGGCACTGCCTCTTGGCGGTGGCCACGTTCGCGGGTCTTCGATGGCGTTCCGCCGTTTCGAGTACCGCCACTCGCCGGGTGGCACTCGGATGTGTCGTCATTGCCATCGCGTTCCTGGTCGCAGTCGATGTCGTGGTCGTGTGGGTCGAGGCCCACGGCGATCGCTGTGTCGGCGCGTGTGGGTGACGACGATCAGCGCAAACGAGTGTCACACCCCCTTCGTAGGGTGGGTGTTGCTCGGTCATCGGTCCCGGGCGTTTGTGAGTCTCTCGGCCGTTCATGTCGGCACTTCCCCATGTGAGTTCCCGGCCCTTGTGTGGCTCGGGCGAAAAGGGAGCGCGTCGTGTTCGAGTCGTGGCGTCGAGAGCTACAGGTGTTGCCGGTCGATGGTCTCGATCGGCGCGGGCTGTGCGATGCCGCCGCGGGGTCCAGTCGACTCCGTGCGGCGCTCGACGCGTTCGATGCCCGCATCGCCGCGGCGGTCGACCGTCTCGACGACAACGGACCCGGCCCCTCCACGGTCATTCGGGGCGCATCGAAATGTTCGCAACGCGAGGCCGACAAACGAGTCCGACGCGCCGAAGCACTCGAGAAGCTTCCCTCGGCGGCCGACGCGCTGGCCGAGGGCACCATCACCGCCGAACACGTCGACACCCTGGCCCGCGCCGCCGTCGCCACCTCCCCCGAAGAGGTCGAACAATCCGATCTGCTCACCAGAGCGCAGAGCCGGCCGGCTGATCTGCACGCCAACGACACCCGCGAATGGACACGACGACACCAAACCCAAGCCGACCTCGAAGCACAGCAGCGACGCCACGTCGACGCACGGCGTTGCGTGATCTTCAGCGCCGACAACGGCATGACTGTCCTTCACGCCGAACTCGACCCGATCACCGGCGCCCACATCCGCTCGGTGCTCGACACGGCCTGTGACCGGCTCTACCACGCCGACGGCGGCCGCGACGCGACCGACAGCCGCCGCACCCCCCAGCAACGCCGTGCCGACGCCCTCACCGAACTCCTCACCGGCGGTGCAAGTGGCGACCGGGCCCGATCCGGCCCGGTCCGCACCCAGATGCTCGTGATCGCCCACGCCGACGGCACCGCCGAGATCCCCGGCACCGGCCCCATCCCCGCCACCGAACTCGCCAAACTCGCCTGCAGTGCCGACCTCTACGGGTTGGTCCTCGACACCAACGGCCAGCCGCTCTGGCACGGCACTCGGGTTCGCCTTGCCGACGACAACCAATGGCGGGCCCTCATCGCCCGCGACAAGGGCTGCGTCATCTGCGGCGCCCACCCCTCGAGGTGCGAGGCGCATCACGTCGACTTCTACGGCCCGCCGATCAACGGACCGACCGACGTCGACAATCTCGCGCTCCTCTGTCGCCACGAACACCACCTCGTCCATGACCAAGGCCACGAACTCCGTCGCCGATGCGATGGATCGTGGGAGCTCCGACCACCCGATCAAGCGCGGGCCGGGCCATGAGTGCCTCAATCGGGCGGGCGGACCACCACGCCGGCGTCGAGAAGTACCTGCTTGGCTTCGGCCACCGTGTGTTCGCCGAAGTGAAAGATGCTGGCCGCCAGCACCGCGTCGGCGCCGCCGGCGGTCACACCCTCGACCATGTGCTCAAGGGTGCCCACGCCGCCCGACGCGATCACGGGGATGCTGACTGCGGCGGTGATCGCCGAGGTGAGCGGAATGTCGTAGCCGTCCTTGGTGCCGTCGCGGTTCATCGAGGTGAGAAGGATCTCGCCCGCCCCGAGGCGCTGACACTCCTTGGCCCACACCACTGCGTCGATGCCGGTGCGGGTGCGGCCGCCGTGGGTGTAGACCTCGAAGCCGCTGGTGGTGTCGTCGCTGCTACGAGCGTCGATGGCCACCACGCAGCACTGGGCGCCGAACTCACGGCTGATCTCCGAGACGAGCTCCGGTCGCTTGACCGCCGCGGTGTTGACACTCACCTTGTCGGCGCCGGCCCGCAGCAGCTTGCGGGCGTCGTCGACGGTGCGGATACCGCCGCCGATCGTGAACGGGATGAAGACCTGCTCGGCCACGGCCCGGGCCATGTCGGCGGTCGTGTCGCGCTGGTCCGAGGATGCCGTGATGTCGAGGAACACCAGTTCATCGGCACCCTGCGCGTCGTAGCGGGCCGCGAGCTCGACCGGGTCGCCGGCATCACGGATGTCGACGAAGTTCACGCCCTTGACCACCCGGCCGGCGTCGACATCGAGACAGGGAATGACGCGGATCGCACGGGTCATCGGGCTGCTCCCAGCAGCTCGACGGCGGCAGCCACGTCGACATGACCCTCGTAGATGGCCTTGCCCGCGATCACCCCGGAGAGGCGCCGCCCGCCGACCTCGATCGCGTCGAGTGCTTCGAGATCACCCATCTGGCCCACGCCGCCAGAGGCGATCACGTCGACGGGCGTGGCCCCGAGTACCTCGGTGAGCCCGACCAGGTCGGGGCCCTCGAGCGTGCCGTCGCGGGAGATGTCGGTGACGACGAAGGCATCCACCCCGACATCGGCGAACGAGCGGGCGACATCGAGCACGCTTCGGCCGCTGCCCACGAGCCAGCCGTCGGTGGCCACTTCGCCGGACTTCGCGTCGAGACCGACCGCCACCCGATGATCCATCGCCAGTGTCCGCACCAGATCCGGGTCCTTCAGCGCCGCAGTACCGATCACGACCCGCTCGACACCGGCCGAGAACAGCGCCTGGGCGGCTTCGACCGAGCGCACTCCCCCGCCGGTCTGCACCGGAACGTCGACGGCGCGGGCGATGGCTGCGACGACCTCGCGGTTCTCGGGCACGCCGGTGCGGGCCGCGTCGAGATCGACCACGTGGATCCAGCCGGCGCCGGCGGCGGCGAAGGCCTTGGCCTGGGCCACCGGGTCGTCGCCGTAGACGGTCTCCTGGGCGTAGTCGCCCTGGTGGAGCCGCACGCAACGGCCGTCGCGTAGGTCGATGGCGGGATAGAGGTCCATCAGGTTGCTCCTGCGGCCTGGGCGGCGAGGTCGACGAAGTTGCGGAGAATCCGGATGCCGTTGCCGCCCGACTTCTCCGGGTGGAACTGGGCGGCCCAGACGTTGTCCCGGGCGACGGCGGCCACGAGATCGGTGCCGTAGTCACAGGTGGCGACCACGTCCGGGCCATCGACGGCCGCGAACGAGTGCACGAAGTAGACCCATGCGTCGTCGTCCAGTCCGGCCAACATCGGATGATCGGCGTGCTCACCCCGGCGATCGAGCTTGTTCCACTGCATCTGGGGGCGCTTCACGGTGTCGGGGATCTCGATCACCTCGCGGTCGAACACCGCCAGGCCGTCGACCCCGGGCGCCTCGGTCGAGCCGGCGAACAGCAGCTGCATGCCGATGCAGATGCCGAAGAACGGCACACCCGCGGCGATGCGCTCGAGCGCGATCTCGTCGAGTCCTGATGCTCGCAACGCCTGCATGCACGGGCCGTAGGCGCCCACGCCGGGCAGCACCACGCCATCGGCCGCGTCGATGATCGCCTTGTCGGCGGTGAGGCGCGTGTCGGCACCGGCGTGCTCGAAGCCCTTGTGGGCCGAGTGCAGGTTGCCGATGCCGTAGTCGAGCACGGCGATGACCGGTCGAGAGGGGCTCACCTCAGAGCGTGCCCTTGGTCGACGGCACGGCGTCGCCCTCGACCCGCACTGCGTCACGCAGCGACCGGGCGACGCCCTTGAACGTCGCCTCGATGATGTGGTGGGTGTTGCGCCCGCGCCGGCCGACGATGTGGAGCGTGATACCCGAGGCCATCACGAAGGCCCGCCAGAACTCCTCGACCAGCTGCGGATCGAACGGCGGATCGCCGAGGATCTTCTCGCCGGGGAAGTCGACCTCGTAGTGCAGGAAGGGCCGACCCGACAGGTCGAGCACGATCTCGACGGCCGCCTCGTCGAGCGGCACCACGATCGACGCGAACCGCCGCACGCCGCGCTTGTCGCCCCATGCCTCACGGAAGGTCTCACCCAGCGCGATGCCCGCGTCCTCGACGGTGTGGTGGGCGTCAATCTCGAGGTCGCCGACCGCCTTGACGGTCAGGTCGAAGCTGCCGTGTCGGCCGAGCTGGTCGAGCATGTGATCGAAGAACGGCAACCCGGTGCCGACATCGGTGACCCCCGAGCCGTCGAGGTCGACGGCGATCTCGATCGACGTCTCCTTGGTGGCACGGGACGTGGTGGCAGTGCGACTCATGCGAGTATCTCCCTGAGTGCGTTGAGGAATCGGTCGTCTTCTTCGGCGGTGCCGACGGTGACGCGCAGGCAACCGTCGAGGCGGGGCCACGACGAACAGTCGCGCACGAGCACCGATCGTTCGGTGAGCTGCTGCCACACGTCGCGCCCGTCGACGGAGGTGGGCCGGAAGAGCACGAAGTTGGCCCCCGACGGCCAGATCTCGAGCGGCAGCGCGTGCATGGCGGCGGTCAACCGACCGCGCTCCTCGACGAGCATCGCGACGCGGGCATCCATCGCGTCGACGTGGTCGAGGGCGAGGGAACCGGCGATCTGGGTCATCGCGTCGAGGTGATAGGGCAACACGACCTTCTCGAGTTCCTCGACGACCCACTCGGGGCCGATCAGGTAGCCGAGACGGGCCGCGGCCATGGCCCAGGTCTTCGAGTAGGTGCGGCTCACGACGAGCGGGGTCTCCGGCCCGAGTAGCGACGTGGCCGAGTGGGCCGCGAACTGCCCGTAGGCCTCGTCGACACAGAGCAGGCCGCCCGTCTCCTCGACGAGATCGAGCACCGAGCGGATCTCGTCCTCGGTGTCGACCACGCCGGTGGGGTTGTTCGGCGAGCACAGGAACGTGACGGCGGGTCGGTGGGCGCGGACCACCCGCTCGACCTCGGCGAGATCGAGGGCGAAACCGGGCCCGCGCTCGCCCTCGGCCACCTCGGTTCCCGTGATGCGACTCAGGTGGGAGTGCAGGGCGTAGGTGGGCTCGAACATCGCGGCGGTGCGGCCGGGACCGCCATAGGTGAGCAGCAGGGTCTGGAGGACCTCGTTGGACCCGTTGGCCGCGAAGATGCGTTCGGGCCCCACGCCGTGGAGCTCGCCGATGCGGGTGCGCAGGGCCGTGGCGTCACGGCCCGGATAGCGATGCCAGTCGACGTCGGCGATCGCGGCCGCAACCGCGGCCGAGAACGCGGCGGGCGGCGGTTCGGGACTCTCGTTGGTGTTGAGCCGCACGTCGACGTCGATCTGCGGCGAGTGGTAGCCGGCCATCAACGCCACGGACTCACGCGGCTGCGGTCTCGTGCTCACGACGTCGCTCCCCGCCGGATCCGGATGGACGCGGCGTGGGCGTCGAGGCCCTCGGCGCCGGCCAGGGCGATGACGTGGTCGCCCATCGCCTCGAACCCTTCCTGATCGACGGTGACCACGTGGACGTCCTTCATGAAGTCGCGCACGGTGAGGGCGCTCGCGAACCGGGCGGTGCCGTTGGTGGGCAGCACGTGGCTGGGCCCGGCGACATAGTCACCGAGCGAGGCAGGGGCCCACGGTCCACAGAACACCGCGCCGGCGTGACGCACGAGCGGCAAGAGGGCCTCCGGGTCGGCGGTCTGGAGTTCGAGGTGTTCGGGCGCGATGAAGTTCGACACTTCCAGGGCCTGTTCAGGCGAGTCGCACACGACGGCATAGCCGGACTTGTCGAGCGTCGCCTCGATGTCGGCCCGGCGGGGCGCGTCGGCCACGAGACGAGCGACAGACTCGGTGACCGCGTCGGCGACCGCCTCGTCCCACGTGACGAGCCAGGCGAGCCCGTCGGGGCCGTGTTCGGCCTGGAGGATCACGTCGACAGCGGCGAACTCGGCCGGCGCCGAACCGTCGGCCACCACCACGACCTCGGACGGCCCGGCGAACGACGACGGCACGCCGACGACCCCCGCGACCTCCTGCTTGGCGATGGCGACATAGACGTTGCCCGGACCGACGATGACGTCGACCGGCCGGATGGTCTCGGTGCCGTAGGCGATCGCGCCGATGGCCTGGGCCCCGCCGACGGGAATGACCTCGTCGACGCCGGCGACCGCCGCAGCGGCGAGCGTCACGTCGGGCACCCGACCGTCGGGGCCGGGCGGCACGCACAGCACGATCTCGCCCACACCGGCGACCTTGGCCGGGACCGCGGTCATGAGCACCGTCGACGGATACACGGCCCGTCCGCCGGGCACGTAGCAGCCGGCGCGTTCGACGGCCCGGTGCACTCCGCGTATGACCACACCGGGTCGACGGTGTTCGACATCGGTCGGCATCTGCGCCCGGTGGTAGGCCGCGATCGACTCGGCGGCGGCCTCGAGTGCGGCCAGTACATCGGCGGGAACACGCTCCCGGGCCGCGAGGATCTCGGCCGGGTCGACCCGGGTCGACCCGAGATCGACGCCGTCGAATCGTTTGGTGAAATCGACCAGCGCGGCATCGCCGCGGGCCTTCACGTCGGCCAGGATCTCACGCACGGTGTCGACCGGACCATCGGCCGGTGCGGCGGGCCGAGGCAGACGCTCGGCGACGTCGCCGGTGAAGCCTCGGAGGTCGATGCGGGTGAGCACCCGCCCACGCTACCGGCCCGCGTCTGCGCCTACGGTTGGATTCCGCGCCAGACTGCCGCCATGAACTCCGATGCCGCCGAGCTGTCCTCGCTCACCACCGTCGTCGCCGATGTCGCGGCCCGAATCGGGAAGCTGGCCGAGCGTCGAGGTGTCGACCCCGACGATCCGCTCGTCGGTCGGCTCCACGAGATCGAGCGGGCTCTCATCACCGCCGAACGCCGGCTTCGCTCCACGGCCCGTGAACTCGACTGACTCGGACCACCCGACCGTCACCGAGCGGCGCCGCTCCTGGTCGGGCGGCCATCAGTTCCTGGCGCTCGGGCCCCTGCTGGTCGTGTGGGTGGCGACGTCGGCGCTGCTCTACGCCTCGGCGGCCCAGGACGAGGTACCGACGGACCTGCTGTTCCTGGACCCGGCGACCGTGGGCGACCAACCGTGGTACACCGGCCTGCTCCACGAGCTCGGCATCCTGGGCTGGGCGGTCGCCGCCACTGCGGCGGCGGGGGGCGCCTGGGTGGCGTGGCTGACCGGGCGGCGCAACTCCGTGTGGTTTCTCGCCTCCGGAGCCCTATTGACGATCGCGCTCCTCACCGACGAGGTGACGGGCTTCCATTCGGTGCTCGGTCCGCGTCTCGGCCTGGCCAAACAGGTGTCGATCGGCGCGATTCTCGCCGGCGCCGCACTGTGGTTCGTCGCGAACTGGCACGAGATCCGTCGCACCCGCTGGCCGATCCTGATCATCAGCCTCGCCGCCCTCGCCATGTCGGTGCTGTTGGACTACGGGCGACAGACCACGAGCTTCCACGTGTTCTACGAGGACGCACCGAAGCTGTTCGGCATCGTGGGTTGGGCCACCTACTTCGTGTTCACGACGATCGACATCACGCGATCGGCGGTGCGAGACCGCGAGCACGACGCGCTCGCCGCGCCCGCCTGATCCCGAGGGCGACGACGACCGCGGCCAGGACGCTGACGCGCATCCAGCGTTCGCCCAGCAGATCGATGATGCCGCCGCCGAGCGTCACGGCCAGGACGATCCCGGGGATGATGCCGATCGCGGTGCCGACCAGGAACGTCCCGGCACCGACGGTGCTCACCCCCAGTACCCAGTCCGCCGGCGTGAACTGCCCGGTGATCACCCGCAGCAGGATGACCTGCACGAGACCGCCGTCGGCGAGGCGACGATCCCAACCCCTGAGTCGAGTGGGCATTCGCTGCTGCACCCAGTCGCGAGCCAGGTAGCGGGCCATGGCGAACGCGATCGACGACGCACCCATGTTTCCCACCCAGGACAACAGCATCGCCGTCGGCAGGGGCCAGACCACGGCCGCCGGCACCATGAAGACCAGTCCGGGCACCCCGGCCGGTTGCAGCGCCCACATCGCGAGCACGAAGACGACCGGACCCACTGCACCCCGCTCGGTGAAGAACTCCTCGACGCGTTCGCCGTCGCGCACGAAGTCCCATCCTCCGAGCAACACGAAGAGCGCTGCGCCGGCGACGACGAGGGTGAGAGCGAACCCCTGGCGACGCCATCGCCGCCCCTGCGCCCGGTACCCCGCTCGCTCACGCACGGCGAGAGTGTGCCACGAGTCGGCACCGAATGTGCCGGCACAGTGCCCTATTGCGAGAGCGCCATTCTGCGCAGAAAACCTGCGCAGAAAAAGACGGTGGCCGCTCCCGTGCACGGGAGCGGCCACCAGACGACACAGGGCGGCGGATCCCTTATGTCGTCGACTTGCGTGAGCGACCTGCGCTCAGCTGTCCACGAATATAGGCCGGGCCACACGCCATCGTGGCATCAGCTGCCCAAAATTCGCGTGACCTCCGCTACACCTGGCTGGAGGGACAGAAGTCGTTCAGAACACAGTCCTCGCACCGTGGTCGGCGGGCGATGCACACACGTCGACCGTGGAGGATCATCCGCAGGCTGAACTCGCCTCGTTCCATCGCCGGCACCATCGGGTTGAGCTCGAGCTCGATCTTGACGGCATCGCTCTCCGTGGTGATGCCCAAAAGGTTCGACAATCGGATGACGTGGGTGTCGACCGGCAACCCGGGTTTGCCGAGGGCCACGCTGCGCACGACGTTGGCCGTCTTGCGGCCCACACCGGGGAGGCGCACGAGATCCTTCATCGCCGACGGGACCTCGCCGTCGTAGTCGTCGACCAGCATCCGGGCCATGCCCACGAGGCTCTTCGACTTCTGGCGGAACAGGCCGATCGTGTCGACGTAGGGTTCGACCTGCTCGGGTTCGACCTCGGCCAGCGACCACGGGTCGGGGAAACGAGCGAAGAGCCCCGGGGTGGCCTTGTTGACCCCGACATCGGTGGCCTGCGCGGAGAGAATGGTCGCGGCCAGCAGCTCGAACGGATTGCGGTGGTCGAGCTCGCAGACCGCGTCCGGGTACTCGAGGGTGAGCCGTTCGTTGGTGCGACGAGCACGACCCTTGGGCGTGCGGGGCTTGGCCATCCGGCGACACTAGCTACGCTGACCGGGTGGAACTGACCGTCGAAGGACCAAATCCCGGAGAGTTCCGCTGGACGATCGGTGTCGACGAGTCCGACGGCAGCCTCCAGGAGCGCCTGGCCGCGGCGCTCGACGACCGAGAGGCCGGCGATGGGGTGCAGCTCTGGATCCGACCGGTCGACGACCGGGCCCACGCCGTGGCGACGGACCTCGGGTTCGTCGCCTACCGCGACCTCTGGCAGCTCCGCTGCGACCTGCCGGCCCGCCCCTCCGGGCTGCCGACCCGGGCGTTCGACCCCGACAACGGCCATGACCTCGACGACTTCGTCCGGGTGAACAATCGAGCGTTCCACTGGCACCCCGAACAGGGTGGACTCACGGCCGAGGCCGCGCTCGCGACCATGCAGGAACCCTGGTTCGACCCCGACGGATTCCGGCTCTACCACGCCCGCGGCTCCGACGGCGCCGACGAACTGGCCGGATTCTGCTGGACCAAGGTCCATTCGGACCACGACCCGCCGCTCGGCGAGATCTACGTGATCGCCGTCGACCCGGGTCATCACGGCCAGGGCCTGGGCAAGCCGATGACGCTGGCCGGTCTCGAGTGGCTCGCCGACCGGGGCCTGCGCCACGGGATGCTCTACGTCGAGTCCGACAACGACCCGGCCAACGCGACCTACGCCGCCCTCGGGTTCACCCGGCACCACACCGACCGCGCCTACCGGCTCGACCGATGACCGCCATCGAGCCGCCGACCGCGGCGGGCCGGGCCGGCCGCAATGCGCCCACGCTTCGCTACGACCTGAACCGCGACGAGTTCGCCGCCCTGCTGGCCGACGAGCCGAGCTACCGACTCGACCAGGTCTGGGACGGCATCCACGAGCGCGGCACCGAGCTCGACGACCTCACCAACGTCCCCAAAGCACTGCGCCGAAAGCTGGCCGACCTGCTCCCCCTCGCACTCGACCCGATCGCGGAATCCGTGAGCGACGGCGGCGAGACCGTCAAGTGGCTGTGGAAGCTGCACGACGGCTATCAGGTCGAGACGGTGCTGATGCACTACGACGACCGCACCACGGTCTGTGTGTCGTCGCAGGCCGGCTGTGCGATGGGCTGCGGGTTCTGCGCCACCGGGCAGAGCGGGTTCGATCGTCACCTCTCGGTGGGAGAGATCGTCGAGCAGGTCGTGCGGGCTCGCCGCACGTCAGAGCCCCGACGCGTCAGCAACATCGTCTTCATGGGCATGGGCGAACCGTTCGCGAACTACGACCGCACGTGGGCCGCCGTGGAGCGCATCCACGGCGACCTCGGCCTCGGCGCTCGCCACATCACGATCTCCACCGTGGGTGTGGTTCCCGGCATCGAGCGCCTGGCCCAGGAAGCACTTCCGGTCAACCTCGCGGTGTCGCTCCACGCCGCCAACGACGACCTGCGCGACGAGCTCGTCCCGATCAATCGTCGGTATCCGCTCAACCATCTCGTCGATGCCTGCGAGCGCTATCTCGCCGCGAAGAACCGCCGCCTGTCGTTCGAGTGGGCGATGATCGACGGGGTCAACGACCAGCCGGTCGACGCCCAGGAGCTCGCCGTGTTGTGCCACCGGCTGCGGGCGCACGTCAATCTGATCCCGCTGAACCCCACGCCCGGCTACCTCACCCGCGGCACGCCGATCGATCGGGTGCGGGCGTTTCGTGACCAGCTCGACAACTACGGGGTCAACGCCACGGTGCGCGACACCCGCGGCACCGAGATCGACGCCGCCTGCGGACAGCTGGCCGCCAGCCGCCAACTCGTCGACCCGCCGCGCCGCCGCTGAGCCGCGCCCGCACCGTTCCGACCCATACTGACAACGTGAACAACCCCCCGCATGGACGACCTCGCATGAACAACCTCGCATGAACAACATGGTCTGGATCAACAACCGACAGCCGCAGACGCTCTACATCGCGCAGTTCCTTCTGTACTTCAGCGCCGTGAGCACGCTGATCTTCGGTGGCGCCGGCGTCGGGGCGATCTCGTCGGGACCCACCCGCTTCGTCGTCATCCTGCTGCTGACCGTGGGCGCCGCCGGCGGCGCGTTCGGCATCGCGAACGAGCGCAAGTGGGGCTACGGGCTCGGTATCGCCGCGGCCATCGCCCCATTCGTCGTGCGGGCGGCGATCTGGCAGCAGTCCGGGCTCGGCGACGCGATCGAGTGGAACGTCTTCGGCCTCGTGTTCGACGTCGCCCTGCTCGCCGCGCTGTTCCACCGGATGAGCGGCGAGTACCAGCGGATCTACTTCCGGTGAACGACCCCATTCGTCGCGACGGCGTCACCCTCGACCCCGAGAACCTGCCGCAGGGCGACGAGAAGCGGGAGGCGGTGCGATCGTTGTTCGACACGATCGCGCCCCGCTACGACCTCGTGAACCGGCTCATGACCTTCGGTCTCGACGTGCGATGGCGCAACAAAGCCCTCGCCGCATTGGCGCTGCCCGAGAGGTCACTCGTCCTCGATCTCGCGTGCGGCACCGGCGACTTCTGCCGGGTCGCCACCACGGCGGGACTGCGGCCGGTCGGCATCGATCTGTCGATGGGCATGCTCGCCGCAGCCCGCACCGATGCACCGCTCGTCCACGGCGACATCCTCGCCCTGCCCATGGCCGCCGGCACCGCCGATGGTGCCACCTGTGGCTTCGCGCTCCGCAACCTCGTCGAACTACCGGGGTTCTTCGACGAACTGGCTCGGGTGATCCGGCCGGGCGGGCGGATCTCCCTGGTCGACGCGGCCGAGCCCGAAAATCGGCTCCTGCGTTGGGGCCACGGCATCTACTTCGGCAAGGTCGTGCCGCGCATCGGCGGACTGCTGTCCGAGCGCACCGCGTATGAGTACCTGCCGAAGTCGCTGGCCTACATGCCCCCGTGGCCGGAGATGCAGGCCCGCATCGCCGACGCCGGGTTCACCGACATCACCCGCAAGGTGTTCGTCGGCGCCCATCTCATCACCGCCACCCGCAGGGACGAGCTCGGGCCCGCCAACTAGGGTCCGCGCATGACGACCAACGACCTCTTCACCCGCGGTGTCCACCACGTGTCGGTCAACGTCGACGATGTCGAGGCGAACCGGGCGTTCTATGTCGACGTGCTCGGCTTCACCGAGATCGACCGCCCCGACCTGGGCATCGGCGGCGCGTGGCTCCAGATGGGCCCACAACAACTCCATCTCGTCGAACTGCCGCTGATGGAGGGCTTCGGTCCCCACTTCGCCATCCCCGTCGACGACATCGAACAGGCCCGCGCCGTGCTGCAAAGCCGGGGCGTCGAAGTCAGCGACGTCTCCCCCATCGACGGCGTGTGCCTCCAGGCGTTCTTCCACGATCCCGCCGGCAATCAGATCGAGCTCAACCAGGCGCTCTGAGGCGTGACCTGATCAACCTCGTCAGCCGGTGACGGCGAGTCCGATGGTCATCCCGAGTCCGCCGAGCATCTGGGCCCGGGCCGTGGCCCCGAGCACCGGAATGAGCGCCGGCCCGCCTGCGCCGCCTCGGACCCGACGGATCGCGAGCCAGGCCATCGGCGCCGCGGCCAGCGCGCCGACCGCGCCCACGCGCAGCGTGGCCGCGATGCCCACCGCCACTGCGAGGGCCACCACGTGGAGCAGCACGTAGGCCTGCCGGGTCCTTGCGTCGCCGAGGCGGACGGCCAGCGTCTGCTTGCCGGCGACGGTGTCGCCGGGGATGTCGCGCAGATTGTTGGTCACCATCAGCGCGGTGGACCACAGGCCGACGGTGATGCTGCACCACACGGCGAGCGCCTCCACCCGCTCGGTGAGCACATAGGTGGTGCCGATCGTGGCCACGAGCCCGAAGAAGACGAAGACGAACACCTCGCCCAGGCCGAGGTACCCGTAGGGCCGAGGCCCGCCGGTGTAGGTCCAACCGGCGACCAGGCACAGCGCCCCGACGACGAAGAGTTCCGGTCCGACCACGAAGGCCAGAATCGTCCCTGCCACGCCGGCGACGCCGAAGGCGAGCGTGGCCGCCCGCTTGACCGTCGCCGGGGCAACGAGCCCCGACCCGACGAGGCGCAACGGTCCGACCCGCTCGACCCCGTCGGTGCCCCGCACGCCATCGGAATAGTCGTTGGCGTAGTTCACGCCCACCTGCAGCGCGACCGCCACGACCAGGGCGAGACCCGCTCGCCACCACTCCGTATCGGCCTCGGCACCCGCGGCGGTACCGAGGCCCACGGCAACGGCGGTGCCGACGGCCACCGGCACGACGGCGGCGGGAAGGGTGCGCAGGCGGGCGCCGGCCACCCACAGCGCCGCGCCGGTCGGGGCGGTGGCGGACGGCGTGTTCATGGCGAGACCAGCGCAGCGACGGCGTCGGTGAGCAGGCGGTGTTCGACCTCGTGGATGCGGGCTTCGAGATCGTCGCGGGTGTCGTCGGCGAGTATCGGCACCTCGGCAGTGGCCAGGACGGGACCGTTGTCGACACCCTCGTCGGGCACGAGGTGCACCATCACCCCGGTGCGCTCGAGACCCGACGACTGGTGGGCCGCCCATGCGTCGTCGATCGCGCGGGCGCCGGGGAACTCCCCCGGCAGCGCGGGATGGAGGTTGACCACCTTCGCGGAAACCGACTGGAGAAATGCCGAGGTGAAGAGGTGCATCCACCCGGCCAGCACCACGACATCGGGACCATGGGCCGAGATGCGGGCCGCGAGATCGCGGTCGTACGCCTCACGTCCGGCCCGCTCGGTCTCGCCGCCGTCGACCGCGGCCTCGAGAAACGGCCGCATCGGCACGAATTCCTGGGGGATGCCGGCAGCGTCGGCCCGCTCGCGGGCGAAGGCGCCTCGCCGGTTCACATAGACGGCAACGATCTCGGCGTCGAGTCGCCCTCCGTCGATGGCGTCGATGAGCGCTTGGAGATTCGATCCGGAGCCCGACGCGAGGACGACGAGTCGACCCGTCATCGCCATTCGCCGGTGAGCGTCACCCGCTCGTCGCCGCTCGCCGCCACCAGGCGGCCGATGATCGGCAAGCCGGCCTGGTGCACCAGGTCACGCTGGTCGGCGGGGACGACCACCACCATGCCGATGCCCATGTTCCAGACGCGGAACGCCTCGCTGTCGGGCAGATCGCCCCATTCGACGAGCGACCGGAAGTGGGTCGGAACGTCCCAGCTCCCGAGCTCGAACTCGGCCGCGAGGTGGGCGGGCAGCACCCGGGGAACGTTCTCGAAGAGCCCGCCGCCGGTGATGTGGGCCAAGGCCAACGGGCCGATGCCGGCCGCCTGCATCTGGTCGACGTGGGTGATGTAGGGCTGGTGTGGCGTGAGCAGCCAGTCGAGCATCTCGGCGCTGGGCTCGTGGGTCTCGAGCAGCAATCGGATGAGGGAGTAGCCGTTGGTGTGGGGGCTACGGCTGGTCAGGCCGACCAGCAGGTCGCCCTCGGAAAGGTCGGCGGTGCGGGGCCAGAGGGCGTCGCGATCGACGACGCCCACGATGGTGCCGGCGATGTCGACCGCGCCGGGCATGTAGACCCCCGGCATCTCCGCCGTCTCGCCGCCGAGCAGCGCACAGCCCACGGCCTGGCAGGCCTCGGCCATCCCCGTGACGATCTCCGCCACGACCTCGGGAACCAGCGACGCCGTTGCGATGTAGTCGAGGAAGAAGAGCGGTCGAGCCCCCTGGACGAGGATGTCGTCGACACAGTGGTTGACGAGGTCGGCGCCCACTCCCCGCCAGCGTTCGTGGCGAGCGGCGAGCTCGACCTTGGTCCCCACACCGTCGGTGGAGGCGACGAGCACCTTGCCGGGGCCGAGTCCGTCGGCCGCGAACAATCCGCCGAACGCGCCGACTTCGGACAGCACCGCAGGGGTGTTGGTGGCCTTCACCGCATCGGCGAGGAGACGAACGGTGCGATTGCCGGCGTCGATGTCGACACCGGCGTCGCGATAGGTGGTCGGTGTGGTCGGAGTTTTCCTGGTCATGACGCGACCTCGGCGGTGGCTCGGGCGATGTCGGTGCGGTGTTGCGCGCCGTCGAAGGTGATCGCAGCGACGCCCTGATGAGCGGCGTCGGCCGCCTCGGCCAGCGACGGGCGCACCGCGGTGACGGCGAGCACCCGCCCGCCGGCCGTATGGGGCACGCCGGCGACGTCCTTCGTGCCGGCATGGAAGACGGTGCACCCGAGCGCAGTAGCGGCGTCGAGTCCGTGGATGGTGACGGGGTCGGCGCTGCGGACCGGGTAGCCGGCGCTGGCCATCACCACGGTGGCCGCAGCATCGTCGCGCCAGACGATGTCGATGGTCGCGAGCGTGCCGTCGATACAGGCATCGAAGACGTCGAGCAGATCCGATTCGAGCAGGGGCAGGACCACCTGGGTCTCGGGATCGCCGAAGCGGCAGTTGTACTCGATCACTTTCGGGCCGTCGTCGGTCAACATCATTCCCGCGTAGAGCACCCCGAGGTAGGGCCGTCCCTCGTCGATCATCGCGTCGAGGGTCGGCGCGATCACCTCGTTGCCCACTCGTTCGAGCAGCGCGGCATCGGCGATCGGCGACGGGTGGAACGCACCCATCCCCCCGGTGTTGGGGCCGACGTCGCCATCACCGAGCCGCTTGTGATCCTGCGCGGCGGGCATGACGTGGAAGTCGGCGCCGTCGCAGAACGCCAGGATCGACACCTCGGGACCGAAGAGGCGCTCCTCGAGCAGCACCTCGCCACCGGCGTCACCGAATCGACGCTCCACCAGGATCTCGTTGATGGCGACGGCAGCCTCGGCCTTCGTCTCGGCCACGATCACGCCCTTGCCCGCCGCGAGGCCACTCGCCTTCACCACCGGTACAGCGGTGAGCGTGTCGAGATGGGCGAGCGCGGCCTCGGCGTCGGTGAAGGTGGCGGCGGCCCCGGTGGGGATGCCATGGCGAAGGAGGAACTCCTTGCAGTGCGCCTTCGAGCCTTCGAGCTGTGCCGCCGCGGCCGACGGGCCGAAGACGCGGATGCCGGCCGCGTCGAGCCGGTCGGCGAGTCCCGCGACCAGCGGGTCCTCGGGCCCGACCACGACCATCGACACCTCGTGCGCATCGGCGGCGGCGACGATGGCGTCGAGATCGGAGGCCGGGATCGCCAAGTTGCGGCACTTCGTCTCGACGGCGGTGCCGGCATTGCCGGGCGCGAGGAGGATCTCGTCGACCCGGGACGAGCGGGCCAGCGACCACGCGATCGCGTGTTCGCGGCCACCACCACCGACCACGAGGAGTCGTTCCCCCACCGGTCAGTCTCCCCAGACCTGGGCGAACTGCTCCTTGGTCTTGAGCTGCAGTTGCACGAAACGCTCGGACTCGAACGGGTAGACGCCGGTGAAGCACGCGTTGCAGTAGCCGTCGTCGGCCTCGAGGGCCCGCATCAGCGCATCGATCGACAGGTAGGCCAGCGAGTCGGCGCCGATGTGCTCGCAGATCTCCGCCACCGATTTCTGCGACGCGATGAGTTCGTCGCGAGATGCCATGTCGACGCCCATGTAGCAAGGGTCGGTGATGGCCGGGCAGGCCACCCGCACATGGACCTCGGCCGCGCCGGCGTCGCGCATCATCTGCACGAGCGGCCCGGACGTCGTGCCGCGCACGATCGAGTCGTCGACCATCACGACCCGCTTGCCGAACAGGTTGTCGCCCAGCGGGTTGAACTTCATCGCGACACCCGCATCTCGCAGTTGTTGCGTGGGCTCGATGAACGTGCGGCCCACATATCGGTTCTTGATGAGCCCCTCGGTGTAGGGGATGCCCGCTTCCTGGGCGAACCCGACGGCGTGGGGCGTGCCCGAGTCGGGCACCGGCACCACGAGGTCGGCCTCGACCGGCGCCTCTCGAGCGAGCTCGCGGCCCAGGCGCTGGCGGGTGGAGTGGACGAGACGGCTGTCGTGCACCGAGTCGGGCCGGGAGAAATAGATCTGCTCGAAGGTGCAGAACGACTTCTTCTTGGGCACCGCCCCCTGCTCGATGTGGAGCCCGGCATCGTCGATGCGCACGATCTCGCCCGGCTCGACCTCGCGCACGAACTCTGCGCCGATGGCCGAGAACGCGCAGGTCTCCGACGCCAGCACGTAGCCGCCGTCGATCTTGCCGATGACCAGCGGGCGGAAGCCCCACGGGTCGCGCACGCCATAGATGGCGTCGCGGGTGAGGATCGTGAGGGCGAATGCGCCCTCGGCCCGACTCATGAGCACCCGGATCCGGCTCAGCCAGTCGCCACCGGCCCCGGTGAGCAGGTGGACCATCACCTCGGTGTCGCTCGACGTCTGGAGCCCGACACCCCGCTCGAGCAGCTCACGGCGAAGGAGATGGGCGTTGACCAGGTTGCCGTTGTGCGCGACACCGAGCGGACCGTCGATGGTCTCGATGACCTGCGGCTGGGCGTTGCGGATGCCCGAACCACCGGTGGTCGAGTAGCGACAGTGTCCGATGGCCAGGTTTCCGTGGAGCGTCGAGAGATTCTCCTCGTTGAAAACGCTCGACACGAGCCCCTGGCCCTTGTGGACGTGGGCGACGCCGTTGTCGACGCTGACGATGCCCGCCGCCTCCTGACCGCGGTGCTGGAGGGTGTAGAGCGCGAAGAACGCGAGTCTCGCGGCGTCCTGGCCCGGGGCATGGATGCCGACGACACCACACTCCTCGTGAAGATCATCACCAGTGGGAAACACGGATATCACCGTCCGGAGAGCTCGACGCGAGCGTCGACTGCCCTTTGTAGTGTGTCGGCGGCGTTGTCGCCCACACAGGTCAGATGTCCCATCTTGCGGCCCGGCCGAGCGTCGGCCTTGCCGTAGAGATGGAGATGGATCGAGGCGTCCTCGAGGGCGGCGACCCAGTCGGGTTCGCCGTCGTGCCAGAGATCGCCGAGGAGCTGCACCATGGCCGCGGGCCGGCAGGCGCCGTCGCCCAGCGGGAGCCCACAGATGGCTCGCAGCTGTTGTTCGAACTGGCTGGCCGGTGCCGCTTCGATGGTGCAGTGGCCCGAGTTGTGGGGCCGCGGCGCGACCTCGTTGACCAGCAACCGGCCATCGGTGTCGAACAGTTCCACGCAGAGCACGCCCACGAGATCCCAGCCCTCGGCGACACGACGAGCGATGGCGCTCGCCGCGTCGGCGGTCTCGGCGGAGATCTCGGCGGGGACCCGGGTGGTGTCGAGGATGTGGTGGACGTGGTGGTTCTCCATCACGCCGTGGTCGACCACCTCGCCGTCGACACCGCGGGCGACGATCACCGACAGTTCGCGGGTGAACGAAACGACCGACTCGACGACGAGGCGCTCGCCGCCGAGCGCCGCCCATGCGGCATCGACCTCGGACGGCGCGTCGATCCGTATCTGTCCCTTGCCGTCGTAGCCGAAGCGGGCCGCCTTGGCGATGACGGGCACGCCCAACTGCTCGACCGCCCGGTGCAGTTCGTCGAGGGTCGATGCCGGGTGCCAGGGCGCCACGGCCACCCCGGCCGCCACCAGTGCCCGCTTCTCGCGCTCGCGGTCCTGGGCATCGGCGATGATCGCACCCGACGGATGCACGGGCACGCCGGCCGCAGCCGCCGCGTCGGCCAGCGCCGGCTCGACGTTCTCGAACTCCCAGGTGATGACATCGGCCTCGGTGAGAAAGCGGGCGACGCCGGTCTCGTCGTCGAAGGCGGTGGCGATCTCGATCTCGGCGATGCTCCCCGCCGGTGTGTCCTTCGCCCCGCCGGTCAGCACGACGACGCGATAGCCGTGCTGGTGCGCGGTCTGGGCGAGCATGCGGCCCAGTTGGCCTCCACCCACCACACCGACGGTGGAACCGGGGAGAAGGGTTGTCGCCATGCTCAGTGGTCCAACTCGATGGCGCGGACCTGGGCATTGCGCTGCGCCCGAAACGCATGGAGCGCCGCGGCGAGCGTGTCATCTCGACGAGCGAGCATCGCCACCGCCAACAGGGCGGCATTGGTGGCCCCGGCCGCCCCGATCGCCATGGTGGCCACGGGTACCCCTCCCGGCATCTGCACGATCGACAGCAGGGAGTCGATCCCGTTGAGCGCCCGGCTCTCGATGGGCACCCCGATCACCGGGACGATCGTGTGTCCGGCGACCATGCCCGGCAGATGGGCGGCCCCGCCGGCGCCGGCGATGATCACGTCGAGCCCGCGATTCTCGGCCGACTCCGCGTACTCGACCATGAGGTCGGGGGTGCGGTGGGCCGAGACGACCCTGGCCTCGAACGACACCCCGAAGTCCCGGAGCACATCCGCGGCGCCGCGCATCGTCTCCCAATCGGAGTCGCTGCCCATGATCACGCCGACGAGCGGATCGTCACTCACGCGGTCGTCCTCCCCGGATACCCCGCCCAGTCTGCATCCTCGCGCGCCATCGCGCGCCCGAGAGGGATGAGTTCCGTCGAGAGATCGGCCGGTCGTTCGTCACCCGACTGCGTTTCGGATCGCGTCGACCACGCGCGGTGCAGCCGGGTAGGCGCCGGGCGCCAGTTCGGCACCGGTGAGGGCCGCGAACGTCTCCTGGTAGACGCCGGCCGCGACGGCGGCCAGTTCGGCGTCGAGCGGGGGCGGATCGCCCTCGCCGCGATAGCCACGCTCGGCGTAGACAAGGCGGACGACCTCCTTGTCGAGGTTCTCGGGCTCCGATCCCGCGGCCAGGCGGGATTTGACCGTCGCGGCACGCCAGAAACGTGAGCTGTCGGGGGTGTGGACCTCGTCGATGATCGTCAGCCGATCGTCGTCGTCGAGCCCGAACTCGTACTTCGTGTCGACCAGCACCAGGCCGGAGGCTGCGGCGAGTTCGCGGCCCCGTTCGAAGACCGCGAGTGCGACGGTGCGGACCTCGTCCCAGCGATCGGCCGGCACCAGGCCCTGGGCCACGATCTCGGCCTCGGTGATCGGCGCGTCGTGGCCACCCTGCTCGGCCTTGGTGGTGGGCGTGATGATCGGCTCGGGCAGCGGGTCGTTCTTCTTCATGCCATCGGGAAAGCGAAGGCCGTAGATCTCGCGGGCCCCGGCGTCGTACTGCGTCCACAGCGCCGTCGACGTGGAGCCCGAGAGCCGGCCCCGCACGACGACCTCGACCGGGAGGGTGCGGCACTTCCGTCCGATCGTGACGTTGGGGTCGGGAACCGAGAGCACGTGCGACGGGACGAGATCAGCGATGCGTTCGAACCACCATGCCGCCAACTGGTTGAGGACCTGGCCCCGGTACGGGACCGTGCCCAGCACGTGATCGAAGGCGGAGATGCGGTCGGTGGCCACGAGCGCCAGCCGGTCGCCGAGGTCGACGATGTCGCGCACCTTTCCCTGCACCAGCGGGCCGAGATCGGCGAGCTCGGACGCCGAGATACCGTCGAACGGGTCGGCGACGGCCGGGGCGAGATCGACGGTCATCGCGCCGCGCCGACGAAGGCCTCGAACAGCGGCAGGCCCGAACCCTCGTCGGGTCCCGACGGGCGTTGCCAGGCGAGGACGTGGTCTTCGGGATGGGGCATGAGTCCGACCACTGACCCGGACTCGTTGCAGAGGCCGGCGATGTCGGCCACGCTCCCGTTGGGATTGGCCGGGTAGGTCCCGCCGGCCGGTCGGAGCGGCTCCACGGTCGGTGCCGGCCCCGTGTGCATGTAGCGAAACGCCACCAGCCCCGCGTCGTCGATCGACTCGGTGACCGACGGGTCGGTCACGGCGACCCGCCCTTCGCCATGGGCGATCGGACAGCGGATGACCGTGCCCCCGAGGGCGGACAGCCAGCTGTCGACGCCCACGTCGACGCGCAGCGTGACCCAGCGACACTCGAACGAACCCCGGGCGTTCTCGGTGAGCGTGACCTGGCGGGGCGACGCGAGCGGACCCGGCAGGAGGCCGGCCTTCACCAGCACCTGGAAGCCGTTGCAGATGCCCAGGATCGGCCGACCGGCATCGACCAGTGCGGCCAACTCGTCGGCGAACCACGTGCGCAGTTCGAGGGCGAGACGGCCGCCGGCGCCCAGGGCGTCGCCGTAGGAGAAGCCACCGGGGAGCAGCACCGCCGCATGATCGGCGATGCGCACGCGTCCGTCGCGGAGTTCGTTGATGTGCACGATCCGCGCGTCGCCACCGGCCATCTCGATGGCCTGCGCGGCCTCGCCGTCGCGATTCGTACCCGAGGCGTGGGGGATCAGGATCGGCGGCCGGCTCATCGATCGGCTCCCTTGAACGCCGCGAGCGCGTCGGTGATCGACACCTCGACGATCGTGGCACTCGCCTGAGGGAGGCCCGTGGCATCGTCGGGCGCGTCGGGGACCTGCAGGACGATGCGCTCGTCCGCGATCACCTCGCCGATGCGGCGAGCATGCTCGCCCAGCGATTCCTCGACCGCGGCCCGGTCGGTGGACGAGGACGCCAACACGAGTCGACCGGGCGCCTCGTTCGCGAACGCCTGGAGAGGGTCGAGCCCGTCCGAGGGAACCACCACGTGGACACCGTGACGGGCGGCGATCGCCATCTCCGCGATGGCCACCGCGACTCCGCCGTCGCTGCAATCGTGAGCCGAGCGGATCAGCCCGCCGGCGATGGCTGCATGCACCGCCCGGTAGCGCGGCAACGGGTCGTCGAGCGGTTCGGGCACGACCGTGGCGCCCAACCCGAGCACCGCGTCGACGAGCGACCCACCGAGGGCATCGGTACCTGTCCCGACCAGCCACAGGTCGTCGCCGGGCTCCATCGACGCGCTGTCGATCGCCCGGTGCAGATCGGGCACGAGGCCGACGGCCGAGATCAGGAGCGTGCCCGGAATGGCCTTGCCGTCGAACTCGTTGAACAGGCTGTCCTTGCCGGAGATGAACGGCATCCGGTAGCGCCGGGCCCCATCGGTGCAGCCCTGCACGGCGCGGACGAGCCCGCCGAGCCGGTCCGGCTTCGTGGGGTCACCCCAACAGAAGTTGTCGAGCACCGCCACCCGATCGGGGTCACCGCCGACGGCGACCAGGTTGCGCACCGCTTCGTCCATCGCCAGGAGGGCCATCGCCCAGGGGTCGTGGAGCCCGACACGCGGACAGATTCCGTTGCTCACCACCGCAGCCACATTGTTGTGGCCGGTCCCCAGCGGCTTGAGCACGGCCGCATCGGCCGGCCCGTCGGCCTCGGGTCCGACGAAGGGCCGGATCACGGTGCCACCCCGTACCTCGTGGTCGTAGCGCCGCACGATGTCCTCCTTCGAGGCGACATCGGGGTGTCGGAGCAGTGCCAGCAGGGTGGCGGCGTCGAACGGCGGGGCGTCGACCTCGGCGGGTGGCGTGTCCGCCCACGCGCCCGTCAACTCGCGACGCGGGAGACCGTCGTGGAGGAACGCCATGGGCATGTCGACCGCCACGGTGTCGCCATGGGTGACGACGAGCCGCTGATCGCCGCTGAAGTGGCCGAGGTCGGTCAGCTCGACATCCCAGCCGCCGCAGAGTGTCCGCAGCTCGTCGAGCTTCTCCGGCGGCACGGCGAGGACGATGCGTTCCTGCGCCTCGGAGATCCAGATCTCCCACGGCTGGAGGCCGGGATACTTCAGCGGCACTCCGGCGAGATCGATGTGCACGCCCAGCTCTTCACCCATCTCCCCCACTGCCGACGAGAATCCACCGGCGCCGCAGTCGGTGATGGCGGTGTAGAGCCCGGCGTCACGGGCCCGCTCGACGACCTCGATACAGCCCTTCTCGGTGATCGGATCGCCGATCTGCACCGCAGAACCCACGGTGTCGACGGTGGTCGCATCCATGCCCGCGGAGGAGAACGTGGCGCCGTGGACGCCGTCGCGCCCCACTCGCCCGCCGATGGACACGACCCGATCTCCCACCCGGGCCTGGGTGGGATGAGATCCGTGGGGCAGAAGACCGAGCGCACCGCAGTAGACCAGCGGGTTGCCGACATACCCCTCGTCGTAAATGACGGCGCCGTTGACGGTGGGCAGACCGAGCTTGTTGCCGTAGTCGCCGATGCCGGCGACGACACCGTCTCGAATACGCCGAGGGTGCAAGACGCCGACCGGCAGCCGATCGTCGGGCAGGTCACTGGGTCCGAAACACAACACGTCGGTGCAGGCGATGGGGCGGGCCGACACACCGAGAATGTCGCGGACCACGCCACCCACGCCGGTGTTGGCGCCGCCGAACGGTTCGAGGGCCGACGGGTGATTGTGGGTCTCGACCTTGAATGCGAGATCGAGTTCGTCATCGAAGGCGATGATGCCGGCGTCGTCGACGAACGCCGAACGCAGCCACCACGGATCGAGCTCCTCGGTGACCTCTCGCAGCGCCGGCAACAGCCCGTCGTGGTTCGTGACCGTGGCCGTGCCGTCGGCCGCGGTGTGGGTGAGCTCGATCCGCGCCCGGAAGGTCTTGTGCACACAGTGCTCGGACCAGGTCTGGGCGAGCGTCTCGAGTTCGGCGTCGTGGGGCGGCCGTCCTTCGCCGGCGAAGTGCTGCTGGATCGCCCGCATCTCCTCGACGTCGAGCGACAGCACCCGGTCGCGGCTCAATGCGAGCAGCTCGTCGTCGGAGAGCCCGGCGAGGACCACGGACTCGACCCGGGCGTCGACCGCGGCTTCGCCGGCGAACACGGGGGCGAGCTCGCCTTCGATCGACCGTTCGATCGTGTCGTTGGCCAGCAGGCGGCGGGTCAGCGTGGCCACGTCGGCGTCGTCGAGGTCGCCGACGAGGTCGTAGCGGCGGGCCGTCGACACCTGGATCGCCGGCAGCCCCAGCTCCTGCGCCGCCCGTTCGAGCTCGCGGGCGTCCTGATCGGTGACCCCGGCCATCGGCGCGACTTCGACCACCCGGCCCTCGGGGTGCGATGGCGCACCCACGGTGTGGCGGTCGACGACCGGGTCGACCAGTACCGACGCGCACAGTTGCTCGACCTCGTCGGCGCTGATGTCACCGGCCAGGTGGTAGACGCGCGCCACCCGGCAGGCGGTCAGGCCGTCGACACCGACAAGCGGCGCCGCGCCCACCACCCGCGAGCCGTCGGGGTCGTCGGAGGCGATCACGTCGATGCGTAGCGTCACTGCGCTGAACCTAGACGCGCGTTCCGGGGCCCGCGCGCATCGCGCGGCACCTTCTCGCGGGTGCTCTCGCCGGTCTTCTCTCAGGTCGGTTCCTGCACCACCAGGCTCACCGTGACGGCGTCGAGTTCACCGACCCGTGACGCCATCGTGTCGACCATCGTGCGCCACCGACCCCACGGGCTCCGCCGCTCGATCAGACCGTCCATCGCCACCAGCAGGGCGAGCAATGGCGCGGCCGAGAAGAGCTCGATCCGGCGCTCGATGGGCTCACCGGACACCGGCGCGGC
The DNA here is from genome assembly GCA_040219515.1 of Acidimicrobiales bacterium. Lineage (NCBI taxonomy): Bacteria > Bacillati > Actinomycetota > Acidimicrobiia > Acidimicrobiales > Acidimicrobiales bacterium. Next base: position 62,141 of record JAVJSI010000011.1, on the reverse strand, counting down.
CGCCGGCCAGGTACCCACACCGGTCGCCGTCTCGACGATCTCTCGCAGCTCGCGGAGGTCGTCGGGGGCCGAGAAGATCCGGACCCTCGGCTCCTGAATCTCGAATACATGACTGCCCGGTACGTGACTGTCATGGCCGAGCCGGAGATCGAGCGCGCCGGCGGCGACCAGGGCCGCGGCCGGATCGGCATCACCGAGCATGGCGACGTACGCGCGACGGGCACGGTCCCAGGCTCCCACGGAGCCGGGCCGTGCCCGCAGCGGTTCGTTCATGCGAAACCGGACTAGAGGCCCGACTTCTCCAGGACGTGGATGCCACACGCCGAGCCGAGCCCGATCACGTGGGCCAGGCCGACCTTGGCGCCCTTGATCTGACGGTCACCGGCTTCGCCACGAAGGTGGGTGGCGACCTCGTAGACGTTGGCCACACCGGTGGCGCCGATGGGATGACCCTTGGAGATCAGGCCGCCCGACACGTTGACCGGGGTGGAACCGTCGCGGAACGGGGCACCGGAGTCGATGAAGTCGCCGGCACCGCCCTTCTCACACAGGCCGAGGTTGTCGTAGTGGATGAGCTCGGCCGTGGCGAAGCAGTCGTGGAGCTCGACGAGATCGAGGTCCTTCGGGTCGACGCCGGCCGTGTCGTAGGCCTGGTTGGCGGCGTTGCGGGTGAGGGTGTTGACGTCGGGCTGCACCTGGGCCGACTCGGTGTAGGGGTCGGAGGTGAGGACCGAGGCCGAGATCTTCACGGCCCGCTTCTGCACCTTCTTCGGCATGCTCTTCAACCGCGAGCCCGAGACGAGCACGGCCGCCGCCGCGCCGTCGCCGGTGGGGCAGCACATGAGCAGCGTGTTCGGATAGCTCATCGTGGGCGCACCCATGATCTCCTCCATGGAGAACTCCTTGCGGTACTGCGCAAGCGGGTTCAGCGTGGAGTGGAGGTGGTTCTTGTAGGCGACCTTGGCGAACTGTTCGAAGCCCACGCCGTCGTAGTCGTTGGCGTACTCCATGCCCGCTTGGGCGAACACGCCCGGCATGCCCTCGGTGCCGAGGTAGCCGTCGACGCCGGTGACGGCGCCATAGCGACCGTCGGGCTCGTAGACGTTGCTCTCCTTCTTCGTGGCGCCGGTGAGCATGCCCATCTTGCCCATCTGCTCGACACCGACGGCCAGACCCATGTCGGCCTCGCCCGCCTTGATCGAGAGGTAGACGGTGCGCAGCGCGGTGGCGCCGGTGGCGCACGCGTTGGCCACGTTGAAAACGGGGATGCCCGTCTGGCCGATCTGCTTCTGGATGCGCTGACCCATGCCGGTCGAGGCCTGGAAAAGCGTGCCCGCCGCCAGCACGTCCATGTCGTGGATGGTGACGCCACCGTCGTCGAGGGCGTTCATCGACACGCCGGAGGCGAGGTCGACGGCGTCCTTGTCGGGGTAGCGACCGAACGCGGTCATGTCGGTGCCGATGAGCCAGACGCTGTTGTCGTCGATCTTCGACGCCGTCGTCTTCTTGCGCGGTGCGGGCTTCTTCGCCGCCGGCTTCTTCTTCACTGTGCTTGTGGGAGCCATGTTCAGGTGCCTTTCTGGGCCGTCAGACGGGTTCGTAGCCGAACGCGACGGCTTCGGTGCCCTCGTCGTCCTTGCCGATCGGATAGGTGGTCAGCTTCAGCTTCATGCCGAGGTTGACGGCCTCGGGCGTGGGGTCGCAGTTCACCACGTTGGAGCGAACCGTGGTGCCGTCGTCGGTCTCGACGATGGCCGACACGTAGGGCGCCGGGATGCCCGGCGCCGCCCGGTGCACGATGGTGAAAGCCTTGAGCTTGGCGCCGTTGCGCACCCGGGCCTTCTTGAACTCGCGCTGGCCGCAGTTGGCGCAGGCGTTGCGACGGTCGAAGAACCGAGCCCCGCAGTTGGTGCACTCGTTGGCCGAGAGATACGGGCGGGCGCCGAGCCGCAGGTAGTCGACCAGCGGCACCTGGGCCGCAGTCTTCTTGGATGCTGCCTTCTTCGCGGTCGCTGACTTCTTCGCGGGCTTCTTGGCGGTGCGCTTCTTCGCAACCGACTTCTTGGCGGCCATCGTGCCTCCGGTTCGGGACTGTGGGACAGCGCCGAGGGTAGTGGCGGGCTGTACTTTCGCACCAACCCACCGTGGCCCTGCGGGATTCCCCCGGGTCACCAGGTGCCGCGATGGACGACCTCGGCGAGCGGCCGGCGGGGCCGTGCTGCCGAGGCCGACGGCCGATCGGGCGCCCGATGCCCGAGTGCGATCGTGCCGACGGCACGCCGACCCTCGGGCACGCCGAATCGTTCCCGCACCGCCGCCTCGTGCTCGAACAGGCCGAACAGCAGTGCGCCGAGACCCTCGGCCTCGGCCGCGAGCAGCAGCGCCATCGCCACGGCACCGCCGTCGACGAACCAGTAGGGCACGGGCCACGCGCCGGCCGAGACGCCGAGACCGGTGTGGGCCTTGTCGGCCTCTCCGTAGCGGGCGACGTAGGCCGCGGGTTCGACCCAGGGCACGATGAGCAGCGGCGCACGCAACAGCTGGGGCCACGGAAAGGCGGCCCGCCGCTCGTCGCTCAACGTGGTCGCCCAGTAGCGGTCGACCGCGTCGGGGGTCTCGAGCACCAGGAACTCGGTGGCCGCGGTGTTGCCGGCCGACGGGGCCCGGCGGGCCTGGTCGAGCAGACGATCGACGACGGTCGTGGCGACGGCCGTGGGTTCGAACGATCGCGTCATCCGCCGGCGGCGGACGACCTCGGCGAACGTGGGCTCGCCTGGCGTGTCGTTCAGAGGAGCTTCTCGAGGTCCTCGGCCATCGCCCAACCGAACGCGATCAGTGTGTCGCCGGCGGCGATGTCGAGATCGTCGAGCTGGGCGGCCACTTCGGCGTCGATCTTCTCGGGCTTGGCGCTCGAGTGGTCGAGCAGCACCGGCTGGGTACCGCCACCCCGGCTGATGAAGGCCCGGTCCTCGTAGCTGCCGGAGTCGATGCCGAAGCGCTTGGCGAGACGGCGACCCCAGGCCCGCTCCTCGCCGGAGGCCTTGTGGCCGGGCCGGGGAACGATGTCGTCGAGCGACTTGTAGGCCTCGAACGCGCCCGCATCGTTGATCTGGGAACCGACGAGCACGTCTTCGTCGGGGAAGGCCAGCACGCTGCGGCGCAGCTGATCGGTCATGATGGCGCGCAGCACCGTGTCGCGCTTGGTGTTGCGGCAGATGTGGCCCGCACCGATCAACAGACTCGGGGTGCCGCCGATGCGCTCGAGCGTGCAGAACGAGTAGCCGCGGATCTTCCCGCCCTCGCTGGCGACGGTGACGAGCACCCAGGCCTCGCACTGCTTGGACAGAAGGCCGACCTCGAATGCGTTGGGCGACTCCGTGCACAGGTCTGCCATCTCCGCGAGTTCGGCATCGCTGACCGCCGTGCAATCCTTCGTTTCGACTTCAATCGCCATCGGCTGCCGGCCCCCACTCGCGTAACATCGGACCGACCTAGTTTTCAGGGTGAACGCGCGAATCGCAACCTCACGTTCGGTGAACGTGTCGCGCCGCAGCGTGTCCGGCCGTCGGTCGCCGCCGACGACGCAGCTCAGACCAGGATCGAATCGGGTCCGAGAAGCACCCGCAGCTCTGCAACGACGCCGTTCGCGTTGTTCACCGCGAAGTCGTCGGGCAGCCGGATCACCCGCCGATCGCTGAGGTGGAGTTCGACGGGCGAATCCCCCGGATGGGCGCTCAGGATGCTCTTCAGCTCGGCCAGCTTGCTCTCGGAGCCACCCGACGGGTCGAGCCGCACCCGCACCGGCTGATTGTCGCCCAGGTCCTCGATGACCTCGATGTCCTGGGCGAACAGCTTGGGCAGATCGCCGTCGTTCTCGAGCCGACCGCGCACCAGCACGATCTTGTCGTCCTCGAGTTTGGGACCGTGCTCCTGCATCGTGCGGGGGAACACCATGATCTCGACGGAACCCTCGAGATCCTCGAGCTCGAACACGGCCATGAGGTCGCCCTTGCGGGTCCACTTGCGCTGGAGGTTGGTGATGACGCCGCCCACCTTCTTGATCGCGCCGTCCTCGCCATCGGCGAGCTCACCGAGCGTGCAGTCGGTCTTGCGTCGCACATGACCTTCGAAACCGAGCAGCGGATGATCGGAGATGTAGAGCCCGAGCATCTCCTTCTCGTGGGCCAGCTTGGGCATCTTCTCGAACTCGGTGTCGGGGATGGCCGGACGCTCGTCGAAGCTCGGCCCGTCGTCGAGCTCGCCGAACAGCGACATGACCCCCATGTCGTGTTCCTTGCGCCGCTGCACCGTGAGATCGATGATCTGCTCGTGGACCTGCAACAGGCCCTTGCGGGGGTGGCCCAGCGAGTCGAAGGCACCGCCCTTGATCAACGACTCGATCGTGCGCTTGTTGAGCGCATCGAGTTCGACCCGCTCGACGAAGTCGACGAATGACGCGAACGGGCCGTTGGCATTGCGTTCGTGGAGCACCTTCTCGACGAAGCCGACACCGACGTTGCGGATCGCCGACAGCCCGAAGATGATGTTGCCGGGTGTGGCAGCTCTGTTCGTCCCGGCATGCGCCGGACTCGCGTCGGTCGACGGGTCGGCCCGGCCGGCGGCGGCCGTACGCCACTGGAGGTCGGGGACGGGCGTGAAGTCGGACTCGGAACGATTGATGTCGGGCACCTCGACCTCGATGCCCATGAGCCGGCACTCGTTGAGGTAGACGGCGGCCGACTCGAGCTTGGTCTTGACGCTGGTGAGCAGGGCCGACAGGTACTCGACCGGGAAGTTCGCCTTGAGATAGGCGATCTGGTACGCCACGTAGCCGTAGCCGTAGGAATGGCTCTTGTTGAACGCGTAGTCGGCGAACTGGGCGATGATGTCGAACATCTCGACCGCCAGCGACTGCTCGTAGCCGTTGGCCACCACGCCGTCGGTGAACTTCTGGCGCTCCTTCTCCATCGCCTCGCGGATCTTCTTGCCCATCGCCTTGCGCAACGAATCCGCTTCGGCCAGTGAGTAGCCGGCGAACTTCTGCGCCATCCGCATGACGCTCTCCTGATAGATCATCAGGCCGTAGGTGTCGCCGAGGAGTTCCTCGGCATCGGGGTGGATGTACTCGACGGGCTTGCGGCCGTTCTTGCGATCGGCATAGTCGTTGTGCATGTTGGCCGCCATCGGGCCCGGCCGATACAGCGCGACGAGAGCGGCGACGTCGTCGAACGAGTCGGGGGCCAGCGACCGGATGAGCGCCCGCATCGGACCCGATTCGAGCTGGAACACGCCGATCGTGTCGCCCTTCTTCAACAGGTCGAACGTGGCCTCGTCGTCGAGGGCCACCGCGTCGATGTCGAGAGCGACGTGTTGGGTCTGCGCGATGAGCTGCAGACAGTCCGAGATCACGTCGAGGTTTCGCAGGCCGAGGAAGTCCATCTTGAGCAGGCCCAGGTCTTCGACCCCGTGCATCTCGTACTGGGTGACGACCGGGGCCTCCTCGATGGACTTGCCCGCTTCCGGCTTGCGCTGGATGGGCAGGTACTCGGTGAGTGGTTCGTTGGTGATCACCACCGCGGCCGCGTGGATGCCGTCCTGGCGGCGGAGACCCTCGAGCCCCTTGGCCACCTCGACAACCCGATTGATGTCGGCGTCGGCGCTGACCATGTCGCGCAGTTCGCCGGCCGCCTTGTAGCCGTCGATGTACTTCGGGTGTTCCTCGAAGCAGTACTTCAGCGGGGTGTCGCGACCCATGATCAGCGGTGGCATCGCCTTGGCGACCTTGTCGCCGACGGCGTAGGGATAGCCGAGCACCCGGGCCGCGTCGCGCACCGCCGCCCGCGCCTTGATCTGGCTGAAGGTGACGATCTGGGCGACATTGTCGCGGCCGTATTTCTCGGCTGCGTAACGGATCATATTGTCGCGGTAGCGGGTGTCGAAGTCCATGTCGATGTCGGGCATCGACACCCGCGACGGGTTGAGGAATCGCTCGAACAGCAGGTCGTACTTGATCGGGTCGAGGTCGGTGATCCAGAGCGTGTAGGCGACCGCGCAACCGGCGGCCGAACCACGGCCGGGGCCCACCCGGATGTCGCGGTCGCGGGCGAACTTGATGAGGTCCCAGGTGATGAGGAAGTACGCCGAGAACCCCATGTCGTCGATGACCCCGAGCTCGTAGTCGAGCCGTTCGACGATGTGCTCGGGAAGGCTCTTGCCCCAGCGTCGCTCGGCGCCTTCGTAGGTGAGGTGACGGAGATACGCGGTGTCGCTCTCGAAACCCTCGGGGAGCGGGAACTCGGGAAGCTGGGGTTTGCCGAACTCGATGGTGACGTCGGCTCGCTCGGCGATCCACAGCGAGTTGTCGCATGCCGACGGCACCTCGCTGAAGAGCCGGCGCATCTCGCCCGCGCTCTTCAGGTAGTGCTGGTCGCCGTGGAACTTGAACCGATCGGTGTCGGCCAGGAGCGAGCCCGTCTGCACGCACAGCAGCGCGTCGTGGGCCTCGGCATCGTGCTGGTGGGTGTAGTGGCTGTCGTTCGTGGCCAACACCGGTGCCTGGATCTTCCTGGCGATGTCGAGCAGCATCGGGTTGGTCTGGCGCTGTTCGGGGATCCCGTGGTCCTGGATCTCGATGAAGAAATTGTCGCGTCCGAAGATCTCCTGGAAGCGAGCGGCCTGCTCCAACGCGACCTGTTCCTGGCCCTGCATCAGGCTCTGGAGCACATGACCACCGAGGCAGCCCGAGGTGATGATCAGTCCCTCGTGGTACTTGTCGAGCAGTTCCCAGTCGGCCCGGGGCTTGTAGTGGTAGCCCGACAGGAATGCCTGGCTCGAGAGCTGGATCAGGTTCTTGTAGCCGACGTCGTTCTCGGCCAGGAGGATCGCGTGGTAGTAGAGCTTCTGGCCGCCGCCGGTGTCGCCGCCGGAGTCATCGGCCTTGCCGCGGCGGCTCGGCCGCTCGGCCCGCGACTCGTGGGCGAGATAGATCTCGGTGCCGATGATGGGCTTGATGCCCTGGTCCCGACAGCCCCGGTAGAAGTCGAGGACGCCGTACATGTTGCCGTGGTCGGTGATCCCGAGGGCGGGTTGGCCATCGACGACCGCGGCATGGATCACGTCGTCGAGACGCGAGGCACCGTCGAGCATCGAGTACTCGGTGTGGACGTGGAGATGGGTGAACGAGTCCCCCACGGGCTCCCCTACTGGTTCGGGATGGATTCGGTGCGAGAGCGGCGGCTGTGGACCGCTCTGTGGACGCCCTGTGGACAAATCACATGGCTGTGATTCGACCCTATCCGCGCCCCCGGCGGACGCGCCAGCGCTCGCTCTCGCGACTTCCGGTTCAGAGGTAGGTGCCGGCTCGTTCGTCGGTCGGGTGGGGCGCGGCCGGGTTCGGGCCCCCGGGACCGAGCTGGCCCCGCATGCTCTGCAGCTGCTGCTGCGCAGCCATCTGTTGAGCGAAGAGCATCGCCTGCATGCCCTGCACCAGGCCTTCCAACCATCCCACGAGTTGGGCCTGGGCGATCTGGAGCTCGGCGCTCGTGGGGGTCTGACCATCGGTGAACGGTGAGGCGAGCCGCTGGAGCTCCTCGCGCAGATCGGGCGAGAGCGCCGATCCGACCTCCGTGATCGAGGTGTCGTAGATCTCGCGGAGTCGGTCGCGGGACGGCTCGTCGAGCGTGGCCGCCCGCACTTCCTCGAGCAACTGCTTCATCATCGTGCCGATCCGCATCACCTTCGCCGGATGATCGATCGTCTCGTCGATGCCGTCGTCCTCATCGGTGGCGGTGTCGTGGTCGGCGACCTCGAGCACCTCGGGGTGCTCGAGCAGTTCCGGCGTCTCGGAGGATGGGGCGTCGGTCACGGTGGCTCCAGGGTTTTGGCAAGCAGGGTTTCGGCAAGCAGGCGTCAGCTGGCGAAGCTCAGCATCGGCACGAGCATCTCGTCGGGGGTCAGTGAACCATGCCGACCGACCAGTTCGATACGTGGGGCGTCGGCCGAGTCGAGAAAGTAGTGCGGTCCCTTCGCCACGACGGCCACATCGCCGAGCCGGGCGCGAGCGGCGTCGGTGACCACAGGACCGAACCAGCCCTCGTCGATGACCTGGTCGACCGAGCGGACCCACGCCGTGTCGCCGTGAGCGCCGTCTGCCGCGTCGAGGAGGTCGCGACGATGACCCGCTTCGGCGTGCAGCCACCGGAACCGGGCCTCGCCGCTCTGCCGTTCGACGTGACGATCGACCTCGTCGGCGAGGGCCACGCCGTGACCCAGGCAGTCGACCTGCCCGTGGTCGGCCGTGACCACGATCGCCGTGCCCCGGGGCAGCGCCATCATCAGGTCGGCGACCAGGCGGTCGCACGCGACCAGTTCGGCGTCGTAGTGCTCACCGAAGCCGTAGACATGAGCGGTCTTGTCGATGCCGTCGTAGTACGCGTAGACGAACGGCTCGCCGGCCGCCACGGCCTGGCGGATGTTCACCGCGATACCGGGCAGCGTCTGCCACCCCCGATGCCGCACGTCGGCGAGATGCGCCATCGTGAACCCGGTGCCCTCGAAGCCGGCCATCGTGATCACGAGCGGTCGGTGGCCCAGGAACGCCGGCTCGCGCTGGAACTCGCCGGGCACGATGCGTTGCCGGGCATCGCCACGCGGGGTGGTCCAGCGCAACGCATTGAGCACTTCGCCGTCGACGTCGATGCGATAGCCCACCACGCCGTGTCGGCCCGGGGTCGTGCCCGTGCTGATGGATGTCAGGGCGGTGGCGGTGGTCGAGGGTGCCACGGTGGTGACTGGGCCACCGGCCATCGACGCGAGCGTGGGCGCGATCGCAGCCCGGGACTGGAGCTGGTTCCAGCCGAGGCCGTCGAGCACCAGCACCACCACGGATGGCGCGTCGACGATCTCCGGGCCGACGATCGCGTCGCTCGACGGATCGTCGCTCGGTTCGAGAATGGCGGGGATCAGATCGGTGACGCAACCGCGCCCGTAGGCGGGCAACGTCGGTTCGTCGTCGGTCATCGTGGATCCATCGGCAGAGGGCGTTGCCCGTCCAGTCTCGCGCCTTCCTCGCCCGACGACGACCCCGCCGTCCGTCAGATTGCCGAGGAAGGTTCTAGGCTCGCGGCGATGCGTGTCTCAACCCGAGGTGACTATGCGGCCCGAGCCCTTCTGTCGCTCGCGCTCCACACCGAAGCCGCCCCGACCTCCGTGCGGGAGATCGCCGAGCGCACCGGACTCCCGCAGCCCTACCTCGAACAGATCCTGCTCGCCCTGAAGGGCGCCGGTCTCGTTCGCTCGAAGCGAGGCGTCGGCGGCGGCTACGTCCTTGCCCGCGAGCCCAACGCGATTCGGCTCTCCGAGATCGTGCGGGCCGTCGACGGTCCGATCACCGCCGGCGACTTCGGCGAGCCCCACACCGACGGCGCCTGCGACCACGAGGGTCAGTGCGTACTGCTCACGATCTGGGGAGCAGCCGGCACCCACATGCGGACCTTCCTCGATTCGTTCACGTTGAGCGACATCGCCGAGATGGCCGGTGGCCGGGCACCGTGGCCCTCGCTCGACGAGACCTGAGCGATCAGGAACACAGGGCCAGACAGTCGACCAGGTCGGGTGGCAGCGGTGAGGTGATCGCCACGGGCGCCCCGGTGGCCGGATGCACGAAGCGGAGTTCGCCGGCGTGCAGGAACGGACGTCCGGGGTCGAGTCCGGGACGGCCGCCGTCGTAGTCGCGGTCGCCGACCACGGGGTGGCCGATGGCGCGTAGGTGCACGCGGATCTGGTGGGTGCGCCCGGTCTCCAACCGGCAGGTGACCAGCGTGGTCGCCCGGGGCAGATCGAAACGTTCGTCGACGGTGTAGTGGGTGACCGCTCGCCGACCCTGATCGCTCACCGCCATCCGGGTGGGTTGGCGCGGCGAACGCCCGATCGGCGCGTCGATCGTCCCCTTGTCGTGCTCGAGATGCCCCCATGCCAATGCCGTGTAGATGCGTTCGGGCTCGTGGGCCGACATCTGCCGGACCAATTCGGCGTGGGCCTCGGCCGTGCGGGCGACGACCAGCAGACCCGACGTACCCCGATCGAGCCGGTGGACGATGCCCGGCCGGTGGACCTCGCCGACGTCGGCCAGTTCCGGGAAACGGTGCACGAGCCCGTTCACGAGTGTGGCGTCGGCATTGCCGGCCCCCGGATGCACGACCAGGCCGGCGGGCTTGTCGATCACCACGATGTGGTCGTCCTCGTGACGAACCTCGAACAGGACCGCCGGATCGGGGGCCGGTCTCGGGTCGACCTCGTCGGGCATGGTCACCTCGAGCTGCTGACCCTCGTGGACCCGCTCCGAGGCCGAGGTGATCCGGCGAGCGTCGAGGCGCACCGACCCGCCGTCGATGAGCTTGACGACCGCCGACCGGCTGAGTTCGCTCACGAGCGCGACGGCGCGGTCGACTCGCTCCCCGTCCAGTGCAGCCGGGATGATCTCGTCGATGTCGCGACGCATGGCGGCAACCGCCGGCCGGGCCGGCTCAGCGCCGACCGAGACCGCCGACCTTGTATTCCACTCGCTCCGCGGCCCACGGGATCGCCCGGAGCCGCTCCTGGGGGATCGCCAGACCGGATTGGACGCAGACACCGTAGGTGCCCGCCTCGATGCGTTCGAGGGCGGCGTCGATCTGTTCGACCGCACCGCGGGCCTGAGCGGACAGCGCGAGATCGCGCTCCCGCTCGACCGCGAGGGTGTCGCCTTCGCCCGACTCTTCGTCGAATTGCACGTCGCCCGGCTCACGCCCCTCGATGAGGGCATCGGCTTCGAGGCGGTACTCCTCGGCGGAATGCAGGTATTTGGCTCGCTCGGTGATGAGGCGTTCCTTCATCTCGTCGACGAACTTCTTGCCGAAAGGCGATTTGACCGCCTTCTTCACGGCTTTGGCCACAGGTGCCTTCTTTGCGGGGGACTTGGACGGGGGAGATTTCTTCGCCGCCGGCTTCTTCGCGGCGGCGGCCTTCTTCGGGGTGGTTTTCTTCGGGGCGGCCTTCTTCGCTGCGGCTCTGTTGGCTGCCGGCTTCTTGGCCGACTTCTTCGTTGCCTTCTTGGCCGCCGGCTTCTTGGCCGACTTCTTCGTTGCCTTCTTCGCGGTCGCCATGATGAAAAGGCTCCTTGCCCCTCGAAACGAGGCCGTCGCCCCGGTTCGAAGCGCAGAGTCTAGACAGAAGTCCCACCGATGACGCGGATCCTCGGTGAGAAGGCACGAAAGGCGGTGTCAGCGTCGACGCCCGAACCACGAACGGCTGGCTTCCTCGTCCTCCTGATCGAAGAACGCGGTCAGTGCGTCGTCGTCGGTCGCGGGCATGGGCTCGCCGTCCATCGCATCGCGCAACTGGCTGAGGAAGGGATCGTCGTCATCATCGTCGACCTCGGGATCGAGGAAGAGCGTGCCCTCCTGCATCGCCGGCACCGCTTCGGTGATCGGCCCGCCGTCGTCGGAGGAGCGGTCGAACATCGAGGTCTCGAAACCCGGTCGCCCGGCGGTGTCCGGTGCCGATTCGAGATCGGCCACCGTGACGAGTCGGGGCGGCGAGGGTTCGCCCTGGCGGGACTCGACGAATCGCTCGCTCATCCCTGCGTAGGCGGGCTCGCTGCCACGCCCGGGGTCGGCGTCCGGGTCCGAATCGGGATCGTCGACGTAGGGGTCCGGGTCGGCGGAAGATTCTGTCGGTTCGACCGCTTCGGCGGCCACCAGATCGATGGTCGCACCATCGTCGTCGGAGTCGACGGGGGCGGCGTCGAACTCGTCGATCTCGTCGATCTCGTCGGGATGCTCCTCGACTGTCTCCTCGGCGATCGCCGTGACCGCCTCCACCTCGTCGGGCGCCTCGAGAACCTCGAATCCGTCGTGGCCCGTGATCTCGTCGTCGACGAACTCCTCTTCGAACCCCGCAGTCTCGGGGACCGAGACGTCGGCTGCCGACTGGAGCGCGGCGGCATCGACCTCGACGCCACTGGTGGCAGGCGGCCGGGCCACACGAAACGCCTCGGGCGATTCGAGCAGGTCGGTGAGGGCCGAGACCGACGCACTCAACTGATGGCGCTCCTCGGCGAGGTGACGCTCGAGGATCTCGATGTCGTCGGCCAGGAACGTCCGGTACTCCTGGAGCTCCGCCACCTCCGCAACGAGTCGCTCACGTTCGGCGGCGGCGGCCTCGGACGCGATCGACTCTGCCTCGGCCACCATGGTCCGACGGTCGGTCTCGGCCTCGGCCCTCAGCCGCGACGCATGCTCCTGCGCCTCTCGGCGGGTCCGCTCGGCTTCGGCCTGTGCTTCGCGCAACGCCAACTGGGCTTCGGCTTCCGATGCCGAAAGGATGGCGTGCGCGCTCGTGGCTGCTTCGGTGGTGACCCGATCGGCCTCTTCGCGTGCTTCGGCGATCGCCGCATCGGCCGTGCGCTGCGCCAGCACGAGGGTGCGGGTGAGTGTCTCCTCCGCTTCGGAGTGCGACGCACCGCCACCGCGTGACTCCGCGGCGTCGACACGTTCGTGCAATTCGGTGATGCGTCCACGCATGACCGCGGCGGCACGAGCGACACGATCGACGAACGCGTCGACCTCGTCGGGGTCGTAGCCGCGGTAGCGCTCGTGGAACTCGATCTCCTGGAACAGTGGTGAGAGTTCGTCCATGAGCCGATCGTAGACGCCGTCGGCGCCGCGAACGGGGAGCCTCGGCGCCACGCGAATCCCGGGGTCAGCAGATGAAGCCCTGCAGGATCTGAATGCCGATCAGCGCCACGATGGGCGACAGGTCGAGGGCGACGGACCCGAGCCGAACGGGCGGCAGGACACGTCGCAGGGGTCCCAGCACCGGGTCGGTGAGGATGAACAGCAGGCCGGCCACCGTGGCCATCGCCCCATCGGGGTCGAGCGGAAACCAGGTGAGCACGATCCGTACGAGGATCAACACGACATAGATCGTCAGCGCGAAGCAGAGGAGTTCCATCGAGAAGGCGCGCGTCAGTCGAGGGCGCGCCGGGTGTCGTCCGAGGACACCTCGACATCGGCCGGAATCAGCAGGTACACCTGATCGGCCACGCGATCCATCTTCCCGCCGAGCGCGTAGCAGAGCCCGCTGGCGAAATCGACGAGACGACGGCGCAGATCGCGCTCGACGCCCTGGAGGTTCACGATGACCGGCTGCCCGGCCTTGAACCGGTCGCCGATGGACTGGGCTTCGTTGAAGCTCGTCGGTGTGACGGCGTGGGGCTTGCTGGGAGCGCTCTCGACGATGCGAATGGCCGAGGCACCGTCGACGGTCGACGGTCCACCCGACCGGGACCCGGGCGCCGCCGGTCGGGTCTTGGGCGCCGGCGCCGCCGCGGCGGACGGTTCGATCGGCACGACGCGCACCGTGGACGGCTGCGAGGTCGGCATCGCCGGCGTGGCCGGCACCGGCCGCACCGTGGAACTCGCGGGCCGGACCGGAGGTGCGTCGCTCACCGACCGCACGGGCGGCCGCTCCGCGCTCGCGCCACCCTCTGCGGAACGCGACGGGGAGAAGTCGTCGTACTGCTCGTATTCCTCGTCGGGACCGAGCCCGAGATAGATCAGCGCCTTCTTCAACATGATCAGCTCCTACCTTGGTCTGAGGCTAGTCGCCCCGGGCCGCCAGAAACGGGCATCCCGCTCACGACCGGGGCGGGCGCGGACCGAAGAGCGCGGTTCCCACCCGGATCATGGTGCTGCCCTCCCCCACCGCCACCTCGAGATCGTCGGTCATCCCCATCGAACACTCGGCGAGCCCGAGGTCGTCGACCAGCCGGCGGAGCCGGCCGAAACCCGGTCGGGCGGCGGCCGGTTCACCGACGGGTCCGATTCCCATCAGTCCCTCCACCACCAGGCCGGCCGCAGCTGCGTGGTCGACGAGGCCGCCGGCCTCGTCGGGTGGACATCCCCCCTTCGCCTCCTCGCCGGAGATGTCGACCTGGACCATCATCCGCGCACCCGGCGAGCGGCGAGCGATCTCGTCGACGAGGGCGACCCGGTCGACGCTCTGCCACACGTCGACGACGCCGGCCAGCCTGCGGACCTTGTTGCGTTGGAGACCACCGATGAAATGCACGATGGGATTCGCGCCGACGTCGGCCTCGCCCAGTTTGGCCACGGCCTCCTGCGCGTAGCTCTCGCCCACGTCGTGCAGACCCGCAGATACCGCAGCCTCGATGGCGTCGGCCCCGAATCCCTTGGTCACCGCGACGACCCTCACGGCCTCACCGCCGGCCTGGCGGAGGCGGGCACGCACGACCTCGAGGCGCTCGGCGACCTCGCCGGGGTCGATCATCGCTCGACCATCCACGCCACGGTGACCTGACGCTCGGCGTCGCCCCGCACCCGATGGGAGAACCACTCGTCGTCGGCGGTGTCGGCGTCGAGAACATCGACCGACCCGACACCCAGATCCGCCAGCACGGCAAGCACGGCGGCGGTCATGTCGAGCGCGGTGTGGCCCTCGACCGTCCGTCCCCGCGCCGACGGACCGGCGACGGCGATCACCTCGGCCAGATCGTCGTCACCGAACGCGTAGTGGCCCACGCCGATACGCGGGCCGACGAAGGCCGTGATCTCGCCGTCGGCGAGCGTCCGCAGCGACTCGACCGCCGCGGGGATCACCCCTTCCACGACACCCCGCCAGCCGGCGTGGGCGACCGCCAGACCACCCGCGGCGGCCAGCACCACCGGCACACAGTCGGCGGTCTGCACGGCGAGCACCGCGCCCGTCGTGGTGGTGACGCCGGCATCGGCCTCGGCGCCGGCGTGCTCACCCGGCGCGTCGACCGTCACGACCCGCGGACCGTGGACCTGGCGCAGCCATGTCCACGGCGCCGGCGCGAAGGCGGCGCGACGAGACGCGAGCTCGGCGGCCGGACGGTCGATGTGGAAGTCGCCGTCCGCTCGGGAGCTGCACCGCACCCGGACCTCGTGGTGCGGCCCTGCGGGGAGGCGCCGCTCGATCATCGCCGCTACTTGAGGAAGGAGGGCACGTCGAAGTCGTCGTCGCCCAGGTCGAGATCGTCGTCGTCACCGGCGAAGACGTCGGCGATGGGCACCTCGCCGGTGGGCTCGCCGGGGTCGGACGACGGACCGCTCGACACCGAGGTGGAGGAACGGGGACTGTCGTCCCAACGATCGAAGCCGGCGGCGATGACCGTGACCCGCACGTCGTCGCCCATCTCGTCGTCGATGACGGCACCGAAGATGATGTTGGCGTCCTGGTGGGCCACCGCGTGGATGATCTCGGCGGCCTCGTTGACCTCGAGCAGACCGAGGTCGGGACCGCCGCTGATGTTGAGGAGGATGCCGCGGGCGTTCTCGATCGACGCCTCGAGCAGAGGACTGGAGATGGCGGCGCGAGCGGCGGTGATGGCCCGGCCCTCGCCGGTGCCCTGGCCGATGCCCATGAGGGCGCTGCCGGCGTCGGTCATGACCGTGCGCACGTCGGCGAAGTCGGTGTTGATCAGACCCGGTGTGGTGATCAGCGTGGTGATGCCCTGCACACCCTGCAGCAGGACCTCGTCGGCCATCTTGAACGCATTGAGGACCGAGGTGTTGTTGTCGGCCACCGTGAGGAGTCGGTCGTTGGGGATGACGATGAGGGTGTCGACCTTCTCCTTCAGCTTCTGGATGCCCTGCTCGGCCTGCACCGAACGACGTCGGCCCTCGAAGGCGAAGGGCCGGGTGACCACACCGATGGTCAGGGCCCCCTCGGACTTGGCGACCTCGGCGATGACCGGCGCCGCGCCCGTGCCGGTGCCGCCACCCTTGCCGGCGGTGATGAACACCATGTCGGCGCCTCGGATGGCCTCGCGGATCTCGTCGAGATGTTCTTCGGCGGCCTGCCGGCCGACCTCGGGATCGCTGCCCGCGCCGAGCCCACGGGTGAGGTCCCGACCGATGTCGAGCTTCTCGTCGGCGTCGCTCATCAGCAGCGCCTGGGCGTCGGTGTTGGCGGCGATGAACTCGACGCCCTTGAGGCCCGCGTCGATCATCCGGTTGACGGCGTTGACACCGCCGCCGCCGACGCCGACGACCTTGATGACGGCCAAGTAGTTCTGCGGATCAGACATCGGAAACGAATCCTCGTTGAGTGAGCGGTTGGGAAGCCGACCGCCGCACGACGAACGTGCGAATCGGGGGCCGACGGTATACGAGAAACGGGCGTTTTGGGCGGACGCTCGCACGAGCGGACGGCTCACGCATCGCCGTTCCCCGTCTCGGCGGAGGTCTCGTCGGCGCACAGATCGCCACGTGTCACCGTCGGGAGATCGGCCACGGCGACGTCGATCACCTCGACACACGAGAGATCGACACCCTCGAGAACCGACCTGACCGCGGCCAACTTGTCGTCCACGAAGTCACCGGCGCCGAGGTGCACCGAGGCCGACCCGAGCAGGTCGAGGCCCAGAACGACCCGGCCGTCGCTGCGCCGACCGTCGGCGAGAGTGACGGCCTCGACCCACGGCTGGAGATCCTCGGGCAGCGCCAGCGCCACGGCGATGCCCGGACGGGCGGGTTCGTCGACCTCGCCGAGCCCCACGCTCGGTTCGATGGCCACACGGGGAAGGGTCGTGACCTCGGGCGCGGGACGAACGAGGACACCACTCGCGTCGACGAGCACGGATTCGCGGCCGGGGAGGCCGATCACGGCGACCGGCGTGCGGGGTTGGACGGTCACCCGGACGGTGCCGGGCCACTCGCGCTCGGCCGTCGCGGTCTCCACCCACGGCAGTGCGGCCACGTCACGCTCGACGGCACCGAGATCGAGGTCGAACATGGCGGTGCCGGACGCGAGCGCGGCGGCGTCGACCACCTGCTCGGCGTCGGATCCCGTCACGCCGTCGTAGTGCACATGGTCGAGGTCGAGCAACGGGGTACGGGTGAGCGCCCACGCACCGACGGCGCACGCCACGAAGCCCACGGCGACCAGCAGGAAGCGCAGCCGTCGCCGCCCTTCGGCGCGCCGCACCGCGGTGCGGCGAGCTCGTATCCGGGGGTCAATCGCCATGGTGCGCCGCCCCGTCGTCGGGGAAACCGACCAGATGTGTCTCGGGCTGCAGCGCCACACCGTGGCGATCGAGCACGACCCGCTGGATCGCCAGCATCACGGCCCGCACATCGGCGGCGCGGCCGTCGGCATCGGCCTGGATGAAGTTCGCGTGCTTCTCGGACACCTCGGCGGTGCCGATACGCAGGCCCTTCAGACCGGCCGCGTCGATGAGTCGACCGGCACTGTCACCCTCGGGATTGCTGAAGACCGATCCGGCGTTCTGTCCACCGGGCTGGTGATCCCGCCGCCACTGCACGATCTCGAGCATTTGGGCCTTGCCGGCGGCGGCATCGCCCTCGTCGAGTCCGAGCCGAGCACGCAGCACGAGATCCCAGGGCCGCACGGCGGCGCGCCGGTACCCGAAATCCAGTTCAGCTCGCGACCGGACGGCGAGCGATCCGGTCCGCAGATCGAGCACCTCGGCGTCGACGAGCGAGTCGGCCATCTCCGCGCCGTGACCGCCCGCGTTCATTCGTACCGCGCCCCCGACCGATCCCGGCACACCGACGGCCCATTCGAACCCGGTGAGGCCCGCCTGCACGGTGGTCCGTGCGACCACCGGGAGCTTCGCCGCGGCCCCGCAGACGACGAGCGCGGCAGGGTCGGAGCCCGTGCCGGTCGCTGACGTGTCGATCTCGATCGCCGCGAACCCGTTGCCCAGAACGATGGCGATGCCGGCGAAACCGTCGTCGCTCACCAGGAGATTGCTCCCACGACCGAGGGCGAGTGCGGCGACGTCCCGACCGCGAAGCACCTCGGCGAGGGCGTCGACGTCGTCGAACGACTCGAGCGTCACCAGCGCCGCCGCGTGGCCGCCGACGCGGTAGGTGGTACGGGCGCCGATGGGCGCGTCGATCTCCAGGCGGGCGGCCAGCGGGCCGGCGCGCAAGGCGTCGACCGCCGCGGCGAGGTCGTCGGTCACGAGGCTCGACGTCGTTCGATGACGACGTCGGGGATGCTCGTGAGGTCGCCGGCGCCGAGCGTGAGGCAGAGGTCACCGGGTCGCAGACGATCGGCCAGCCAGTCCTGCACGTCGTCGAGCCGGGGCATGTAGGCGACGTTGGCCCAGGGGTGGGCGTCGAGCACCGCATCGACGAGGAGCTTCCCGGTGACGCCCGGGCGCGGCGTCTCGCCGGCCGGATACACATCGGTGAGCACGAGAAGATCGGCCGCGGCGAACGAATCGGCGAAGTCCTGCCACAGCGCGGCCGTGCGGCTGTAGCGATGGGGCTGGAAGACACAGACCACCCGATCCCAATCGCCGTCCCGGGCCGCCTCGACCGCGGCGGCCACCTCGGTCGGCAGGTGGGCGTAGTCGTCGACGAAGACCACACCATCGGCCTCGCCCCGGAACTCGAATCGGCGGGCGACGCCGCCGAAGCGACCGAGCGCGCGAATCGCCGCATCCATCGGTGCGCCGAGCTGCAACCCCGTGACGGCGGCGGCCGCCGCGTTGCGGGCGTTGTGCAGGCCGGGTGTGGGCAGGTTGATCCGGCCCAGTTCCACGCCCTCGTGGCGCAGCGTGAAGGCGATGGACGACCGATGCCGCTCGACATCGGTCATGCGATAGTCGGCCGACTCGCTGGTGCCGTAGGTGACCCCGCCGACCGTCGCGGCGAGGGCGGCGGACCCGGCGTCGTCAGCACACAGCACCGCGGCGCGGGCGGCACCGGCGAACTCCTCGAACGCGGCCGCGAGCACGGCCGGGTCGTTGCCGTAGGTCTCGAGATGGTCGGGTTCGACATTGGTGACCACGGCGATCTCGGCGCCGAGCGACAGGAACGTCCGGTCGGATTCGTCCGCCTCGATCACGAACCACTCACCGTCGTCCCACACCGCACCGGATCCGATCTCGTTGACGTCGCCACCGATGATGAACGACGGGCGCAGCTCGGCCTCGACCAGCACCAGCGCGAGCATGGAACTCGTGGTGGTCTTGCCGTGTGTGCCCGCCACGGCGATGGTCCGTCGTTCGGCGGAGATCGCCGGAAGGATGTCGGCTCGGCGCAGGACCTCGAGCCCTCGTTCACGAGCGGCCCGCACCTCGGGGTTGTGGTCGGGGATCGCGGTGCTGATGGCCACCATCTCCGCGTCGCCGACATGGTCGGCGTCGTGGCCGATCGCGATCTCGATGCCGTCGGCGCGGAGACGTTCGGCGACCGGGCCGTCCTTCAGGTCGGTGCCGGTGACGCGGTGACCCATTCGGTGCAGGACCGAGGCGATGGCGCCCATGCCGGCACCGCCGGCGCCGACCACGTGGATGCGTCGGGGAGAGCTGAGATCGGGGGTCATCGTGAACTTCCGGGAAGAGGGCGACGGGCGTGGGCCTCGACGAGATCGACGATCGCAGCGGGCGCATCGGGACGTCCGATGGCCGCCGCGGCCTCGGCCATCCGGGTACGACGGTCGGCGTCGTCCAGCAGCGACTCGACCTCGGCCCGCAGGCGAGCCGCGTCGAGTTGATCGTCGGCGACCAGCACGGCGGCGCCCGCGTCGGCCAGGGCCCGGCCGTTCGCCGTCTGATGATCGCCGGGGGCGCCGGGCAGCGGGACGAGGATCGACGGCAGCCCCACGACCGCCAGTTCGGCCACGGAGTTGCCTCCGGCGCGACAGAGCACGAGATCAGTGGCGGCGTAGACCGATGCCATGTCGCCTTCGTAGCGGACGAGTCGGTAGTCGAGGGGGTCGGAGGGGTCGATCGGGACACGGGCCGCGAGTTCGTCGTGATCTCTCGCCCCGGCGATGTGGTGGACGGCGAGGTCCTCGCGCTCACGCCAGGCCGGCAACACATCGAAGAGCGCATGGTTGATACGCCGGGCGCCCAGCGATCCGCCCATGACCAGCAACACCCGCCGGCCGGCGTCGATCCCGAGGGTCGTGCAGGCGTCGTCGTGCTGGGCCGCGCGATCCACTGCGACGATCTCCGGGCGCACCGGGTTACCGGTCCACGTGGCGTTCGGCAGGTCGACGTCGGGGAACGGCGTCGCACAGGCCTTGGCGAACCGGGACGCGAGCCGGTTGGCCACCGACGGCACCGCGTTCTGCTCGGTGAGCACGATCGGCACCCGCCACACAACCGCGGCGATCACGCCGGCGACCGAGGCGTAGCCACCCAGGGCGACCAGCACGGAGGGACGATGACGGGCGAATCCGACGACAGCCCGGACGACACCCGTGACGAGGCCGGCGATCGACACGAGGTTGGTCGGCGTGAGTCGCCGCTGGATTCCCCGACCGGGGAGGGCCGTGAGCAAGAAGCCGGCGTCGGGCACCAGGCGGGCCTCGAGCCCGCGTGAGGAACCGATCCACACCACATCGGACCGCTCGGCCCCACGACGCACGATCTCCTCGGCCACCGCGAGTCCGGGCGACACGTGTCCGGCGGTGCCGCCACCGGCGATCGCCGCCCACGGACGGCCTGTCTCGACCATCGATCAGCGACCTTGGCGAGCGATGTTGAGCAACACGCCGACGGCGGCCAGCGTGACCACGAGCGAGGTGCCACCGAACGAGAGGAACGGCAGGGTGACCCCCACCACCGGCACGACCTTGGTGACCGAGCCGATGTTGAGGAACGCCTGCGAGACGATCCACATGGTGATGCCCAGGGCCAGCAGCATGCCGAAACGATCGGGGGCACGCAGGGCGACCACGACACCGGCGAATCCGATGATGATGAACAGCAGCACCACCGCCCCGGCGCCGAGCAGCCCGAGCTCTTCGGCAATGATGGCGAAGATGAAGTCGGAATGGGCGAAGGGCAGGAACCCCCACTTGGCCTTGCTGGCACCGAGACCGACGCCGGTGAGCCCACCGACGGTGATGGCGTGGAGCGACTGCAGCGGCTGGTAGCCCAGCCCGCCCGGGTCACGCCACGGATCGATGAACACGTCCCAGCGATGGCGACGCCACGAGGTGCCGGCGATCGCGCCGAACAGCCCGACCGCGGTGATCACCGAGAGCCCGCCGAGATGAAGGAGCGGCGTACCCGCCAGGAACAACATGCTCCCGACCGAGATCGCGATCACGACGGAGTTGCCGAGGTGGGGTTGGAGCATCAGGAGGAAGATGAACAGCACGGTGACCGCCACGACCGGCCGCAGTGTCGTGGCCGTGTTCTCGATGTCGCGCGACGGACGACTGAGGATGTCGGCCGCGAAGAGGACCAGCGCCAGCTTCGCGAGTTCTGACGGCTGGAACGAGAGAGGACCGACGGCGATCCACCGAGTGGCGCCATAGACGTTCACCCCGAAGCCCGGCACGAGGACCACCAACAAGAGGACGAGCGAACCCACGACCGCCGGGGTGGACAGCACACGGAGGCGGCGGTAGTCGACGCGCATCGCGGCGAAGAGGAAGAATCCACCGATGCAGGTCCACATCACGTGACGTCGAAAGAGGCTCCATGCGCTGTCGGACGTGTTGATGCTGACGACGGCCGACGCGGACAGCGTCATCACCACGCCCAGCAGCACGAGCGCGGTCACGGCCAGGAAAAGGACCAGGAACGGTCCGGTGCGGCGGCCGACCGGTCGCCGGGGGCCGCGGCCATCCGCCGCGACCCGCGACGCGGGGTGGCGGCCGCGAGCGGCCACCTTCTGTTGCCGCCGCGGGCGGTTCTCGGTTGCCGTCATGATTCGGTCTCCAGCTTCCGCACCGCTCGGATGAAGTCGTCGCCCCGCTCGCCGTAGTTGCGATACCAGTCGAATGATGCACAGGCCGGGCTCAACAACACGGGACACCCCCCGAACGCCAGCACGCGGGCCGCGGCGACGGCGGCATCCATCGAGTCGGCCTGGACCACCGTGTGGGTCGACTCGAAGGCCGCAGTGATCTCGGCCGCGGCGTCGCCGATGGCGACCACGGCATGCACGTGCTCGGCGCCCTCGGTCAGTTCGGTGAGGTCGAGGCCCTTGTTGCGTCCTCCGGCGATCAGCACCACCTTGTCGAACCCTCGCAGGGCGGAGACGGTGGCGTGGGGAGTGGTCGACTTCGAGTCGTCGAAGTAGGTCGAACCGCCGATCTGGGCGACGGGCGAGACGCGGTGCGGGAGTCCGGAGAAGGTGGCGGCGGCGGCCGCGACCGCCGATGCCGGCGCACCGAATGGTGCCACGGTGGCGGCGACGGCGAGCAGGTCTTCGACGTCGTGGGGCAGCGACCGCCACATGCGATCCGTGGTGGTGAACGGTCCGTCGGGGCCGATGAGGGTGTCGCCCTCGGCCCGCCAGTCGGCCGTGGGTCCGCCGAACGTGACGACGGTGCGGTCGGTCGGGACGTGGCGCATGACCACCGGGTCGGCGGCATTGGCCACCGCAGTGCCGCCCGGTGCGATCGTGCGGAAGACCTGGGCCTTGGCCTGCTCGTAGCTGTCGAGGTCGCGATGGATGTCGAGGTGATCCGGCGCGAAGTTGAGCCAGGTGCCCACCTGCGAGATGAAGTCGCCGGACTTCGCGAGCCGGAAGGAGGACGCCTCGACCACGAACACCTCGATGTCGGGCTGATCGATGGCCGCCACGAGCGGCACGTCGGTGTTGCCCGCGGCGACCGCACGGATGCCCGCTCGTTCGAGCGCCGCGACACAGAGTTCGACGACGGTCGTCTTCCCGTTGGTGCCGGTGATCGCCGCGATCGGTCGCTGGTCCCACGCCGCTGCGAGATCGAGCTCGCTCAGGATCGGGATGGCGAGCGCGAAGGCCGGGTGGCTCTCGGGCAGACCGGGCGCGGGCACGACGAAGTCGGCGTCGGCGGCGAGATCGGTGAGCACCTCGGCCTCAGGTGCTTCGACGAGTTCGAGACCGAGGTCGGCGGCGGCCGAGCGGAGGACATCGTCGACGTTGTCGTCGACCGCGACGACCGAGTGGCCACGGCGGATCAGGGCCCCGGCGACGGCGCGGTTGGTGATGCCCATGCCCACGAGGAGGGCGCGACGCGGACCGGCGGTGAGGTTCGTGCTCACAGGTTCTCCGCGATCGCGTCGGCGTAGAAGAGTCCGAGTCCGACGGCGGTGCACAGGCCCGACATGATCCAGAGTCGGATGAGGATGGTCGTCTCGGGCCACCCGCTCAGCTCGAAGTGATGATGGATCGGCGCCATGCGGAAGAGCCGGCGACCGTTGAATCGCTTGAACACCATCACCTGGAGGATCACCGAGAGCGTCTCGATCACGAAGAGCCCGCCGACGACCGGCAGCAGCAGGTGGGTCTCGGTCGCGAGGGCCAGGGCCGCGAGCCCACTGCCGATCGCCAGCGAACCGGTGTCGCCCATGAAGATCTGCGCCGGTGGCGCGTTCCACCACAGAAAGCCGACGATGCCCCCGACCATCGCGGCCGCCACGACCGCGAGGTCGAGCGCTGCGGTGTTGTTGTAGGTGTCGAAGTGACGGAACTGCCAGAAGCCGATGACGGTGAACGCCGCGAAACACAGTGCGGCCGCACCGGAGGCCAGACCGTCGAGCCCATCGGTGAGGTTGACGGCGTTGGTCGTGCCGGCGATCAGCAGGACGGCCCAGCCCATCCAGAGCCAACGACCGATCTCCCAGTCGGGATTGTCGAACCGGGTGAACGAGATCGAGTAGTCGACTTCGGTGAACTCCGACATCAGGAAGGCGAAACTGACCGCGACGATCAGGAGTCCGAGCATCTTGGCCCGCTTGCTCAGCCCGAGGTTGCGGGCTGCCACGACCTTGATCCAGTCGTCCATCAGCCCGACGGCGCCACCCCCGATGATTGCCAGGACGACGAGAATTCCTCGTCGCGTGTAGACCCCGCCGCCGACGATGTCCGACACGACATAGCCGGCGACCACGCCGAGCACGAGGGTGATCCCGCCCATGGTGGGCGTGCCCGCCTTCAGGTGATGACCCTCGGGGCCGTCGTCGCGGATCGGTTGCCCGATGCGATGTTCGGTCAGCCACCTGATCAACCACTTGGTGCCGAACAGCGACACCATCATCGAGATCGCCGCGGCGATGAGCAGACGGGTCACGGACGCCGGCCTCCGAGTCGACGCAGCTCGTCACGAGCGACGTCACGGTCGTCGAAGTCGACGACCTCGTCACCGATGGTCTGGGTGGATTCGTGACCCTTGCCGGCGATCAACACGACATCACCTTTGCGTGCGCCGGCCAGTGCGTGGCGGATCGCCGTGCGGCGATCGACTTCGACCAGCTCAGGTGGGTCGTCCATGCCCGACACGATGCCCGCGATGATGACCTCGGGAGCCTCACTCCTGGGGTTGTCGCTGGTGACCACGACGCGGTCGGCGAGACGGCGGGCGACCTCGCCCATCTTGGGCCGCTTCGATCGGTCCCGGTCACCGCCCGCGCCGAAGACCACGACCAGCGACCGTTCGGTGACCGCCCGCGCGGCCGACAACACGGCCTCCAACCCGTCGGGGGTGTGGGCGTAGTCGACCACCACCGAGAACTCCTGGCCCTCGTCGATCGTCTCGAACCGACCGGGCACCGTCGGTGCGCTCGCCAGTGCGGCCGCGATGTCGGCCGGGGAATGGCCGAGCCCGTGCACGATCTCCGCGGCCATGATCGCGTTCGCGACATTGAAGATGCCGGCCAGGGGAAGTTCCACCCGCACGTCCCGCCACGTGAAGCTGGACGCCAACGGGCCAGTCTCGGCGTCCACGAGATGGGCGTCGTCGACGATCGCATGGGGGATCTCGACCGTCGAGGCCAGCGTCCGGCCCCACACCGTGCGGGTGTCGATCACCGCGAACTCGGCGAACTTGTCGATGAACAGACGACGCTTCGCGTCGAAGTAGTCGTCCATCGTGCCGTGGTGGTCGAGATGGTCGACGCCGAGGTTCGTGAACCCCACCACCCGGAAATGGGTGCCGTCGACCCGATGCTGGTCGAGGGCGTGGGACGACACCTCCATCGCCACGACCTGGTCGCCGACCCGCCGGGCCTCCGCGAAGAGCCGCTGCAGTTCGGGCGCCTCGGGGGTGGTGCGGGTCCCGGTGAGCGTGCCGATCTCGCGGGCCCGCACCCCCATCGCCGAGAGGATCGAGGCAACGAGGCGCACGACGGTCGTCTTGCCGTTGGTGCCGGTGACCCCCACCACGGCGATGTCGGTGCTGGGGTCACCATGCACGATCGAGGACGCCGGACCCATGGCCCGTCGCACCGTCGGCACCAACAACTCGGGAACGCCCAGGCCGAGCGGTCGCTCGACCACGAGCGCCACCGCGCCGGCCGCAACCGCCTGGGCGGCATGGTCATGACCGTCGCTGCGTTCACCGACCACACAGCAGAAGAGCGAGCGAGGCCGCACCCGACGCGAGTCGTGCTCGACATCGTCGACCACCACGATGGAGTCGCGCGCCGAGAGCGTCACGCCGAGCCGTTCGGCGACGGCGTCGAGTCGCGCGCTCACGGTGACTCTTGGGCGGCGGTCTCCGACGCCCCGGCTGCATCGGTCGCCCCGTCGGCATCGGTCGCCACGACCGGCACCGCGGCCGACGCCCGTACCCGGTCGGGCACCTCGCCGTCGGACAACGGCGGCACTCGCATCTGCTGGAGGGCGTAGGCCGCCAGCTCCGCGAACACCGGTGCCGCCACCGATCCGCCGCCTGCGTCGGGATCGGCGATGCCGTCGACGACGACGATCGCACTGAGCGCGGGACCGCTGTCGTTGGACACGATCCCCGCGAAGCTCGCGGTGCGGTGCTTGGTGCCGTCGTCACAGAAGTAGCCCACGTCGCAGGGCTGCCACGCGGTGCCGGTCTTGCCCGACACGGTGTAGCCGGCCACCTCGGCCCGATGACCGGTACCGCCGTCGACCACCTCGGTCAGCATGCGCATGAGCGTGGCGGCGGTCTCCGCCGACAGCACGCGGTCGACCGCGATGTCGTCGCCGTTCGCGAGGGGCTCCGCCAAGAGGGTCGGCTCGACCCGAACGCCACCGGCCGCGATGGTGTTGTAGGCCATGAGCATCTGCAGCGGCGTGACGGCCACGCCCTGTCCGATGGCGGCGTTGCTGAGTTCGAGTGCGTTGCTGTCGAGCGAGTCGAGGATGCCGCTCGCCTCACCGGTGAGGTCGAGACCGGTGGGCCGGCCGAGGCCGAGGTCGACGAACGTGTCGTAGAGCGCGTCCGGACCGACCTCCTGGGCCATGATGATCGTGGCGTTGTTGGACGACTTGGCCAGCGCCCATTCGGGCGTGTGCTCCTCGGCCTCGCCGGGGATGTTGATGTCGGTGTACGGGAACGTTCCCTCGGCCCCCAGATCGATCCTGAGAACCCGCGGCACCTCGATCGGCAGGAACTCGGGCCACGCGTCGTTCTCGAACACCGACGCGAAGGTGAGCGCCTTCATGATCGAGCCGGGCTCGTAGGCCCATGTGGCCGCGAGATTCGTCGTGGTGCACCGTCCGAGCCCGGTCTCGTCATCGCGGGTGACGTTGGCCATCGTCAGGATCTCGCCGGTGATGGGATCCGAGACGATGGCGATGGCGCGATCGCCGCCGGCCTCGTCGAGCGCGGTCTGGAGGAGTTCCTCGGCCCGGAACTGCACGCTGCGGTCGAGGGTCAGTGCGAGGTCGGTGCCCGGTGCCATCGGCTCGACGATGCGGAAACCACCGGGGATCTGCACGCTGCCGCCGGCCTGGGTCTGTCGCACGGCGGTGCCGGCGTCGCCCGTCAACAGGTCGTCGTAGGTCTCCTCGAGCCCGGAGATCCCGACCTGGTCGACGTCGACACGGCCGACGACCGCGATGCCCGAGCAGTCGCCGTGCGGGTGTTCGCGGCGCTGCTCCTCGACGAGGTAGACGCCGGGAATGGCCAGGGCCTCGACGGCCTCGCCGATCTCGGGGTCGACCTGACGTTCGAGGTTGACGTAGGCCTTGTCGCGGCTGAGTCGATCGCGCAACTCGACCGGGTCGGTGGAGAGGAGCGGGGCGAGCGAGGCGACGGCCTCGTCGAGGAGGTCGACGGTCTCGTCGGCCACGTCGGCAGCCTGGAGGAGACGGGGGTTCGCAACGACCGTCGGTCGGGGGAGCGAGAACGAGATCGGCCGCCCGAAGCGGTCGACGATCTGGCCTCGCGGGGCCGGGATCGTGTCGCTGCGCACCTGGCTGCCCACCTCGTCGGCGAGCGCCGCGTCGGGGGTCAGTTGCAGGTCGACGAGTCGCCAACTGAACGCGCCGGCCACCAGCGAGAGAACGACGAGCAGCGCGAAGACGCGGGGCTTGCTCACGGCGGGACGAGCGGCGACGACCTTCCTCGCCCTCTTCGTGCCCCGTCGGCCGCCGGTCACCCGGGGTTCCCCGCCAGTGTGGCGGTCTCCGCCGCGTCGGTCCCGGCTGCCGCGCCTGCGCCCGGCGCGAACGGATCGAACGAGGCCGGTGGCGTGAGCTCACCGGGAGGAACCGGTGCGAGGATGACGGTGTCGGCCGCGGGCACGTAACCGGCCGCGAGCGCCGTCGTCTCCAGGCCCACCGCCGACTGCGCCCACGCGAGGTCCGCCTGACGTTCGACCCGAAGCTCCTCGAGCGCGGTGATGTCGGCGTTGATGTCGTCGAGTTCGGCCTGGGTCTGGACCACGACGGCGTGCAGTCCGGCGAGCGCGAACAACACCACGAAGAAAAAGCAGGCGACGATGGTGCTGATCGCACCGACGGTGCGGGCCCGATCCTCGGGCCGCACGATGCGGAGGTCTGCCTTCCCGGGTTCGGCCCTGGTCGACCGCCGGCTCGGACGAGCCGTGGCGCGGGCGCTCGTCGGCGCAGCCATCAGGCGGCCAGCTTCTCGACGGCGCGGAAGCGAGCGGCTTCGGCGCGCGGATTGCGAGCGATTTCCTCGGCCGACGGCTTGCGGGCGCCCCGCCAGAGCAGTCGGACCTCGGCCACGTAGCCGGGCGGATGCGGCAGATCGTGACGGGGCGGGGGCCTCTCCCCTGCCGCATCGCGGAAGCGATGCTTGACGATCCGGTCCTCGCCCGAGTGGTACGCGAGGACGGCACATCGGCCTTCGGGGGCGAGCAGTTCGATCGCCTGGCGGATGGCATCGTCGAGGATCTCGAGCTCCTGATTCACCTCGATGCGAATCGCCTGGAAGCTGCGACGGGCGGGGTGCCCGCCCTTGCGGCGAACCGCGGCGGGGACCGCCTCGCGAATGACATCGGCGAGCTCGGCGGTCGTGACGATCGGCCGGGCGGCCACGATGGCGCGAGCGATACGGCGGGCGTGCGGCTCGTCGCCGTGGCGGCGCAGCAGCGACGCGAGGGCGCCTTCGTCGAGTGTGTTGACGAGTTCGTCCGCTGTCGTCGCACTCCGCTGGTCCATTCGCATGTCGAGTGGCCCGCTGTGACGGAAGCTGAATCCGCGATCGGCGGTGTCGAGCTGCGGCGACGAGACGCCGAGGTCGAACAGACATCCCGACAGGTGATCGACACCGAGCGATCGGACCACCTCGGTGATGGCATCGAATCGTCGGTGGTGGAGAGTGACCCGGTCGCCATGGGGAGCGAGCCGGGTACCGGCGGCGTCGAGCGCCATCTGGTCCTGATCGAGACCGATCAGCGAGATGCCGTCGTTGGCGCCGAGAAGCGAGAGTGCGTGGCCCGCACCACCGAGGGTGGCGTCGACGACGACCCCGTCGGGTACATCGGCGAGCACGGCGACGACCTCGGCCCGCATGACCGGATCGTGCGCGAAACCCGCTGCGGGGTCGTCGGTGGGCGTGTCGGACATGAGAAAATCGCCAACGCCGTCGAGGTCGACTGAAGAGTCGACATCGGTCATCTGCAGTCTCCCGACCGACGGCGTCCGCCGGGATTTCTCCCCGGTCGGACTAATGGCAAGCGGGCGGAGTACGGGTCTTCCATTTGTCGGTCGGAAGACTGCAGATGATCGAGTCGTCAAAGGTCAGACCTGGAGGCCCGGCACGCTCCTTTCATCGATGGGTGAGCGACGGTTCATGTGCGAGCCGCCGCACCGTGGCCACGCTCGATGGCGTCGGCCAACTTCTCGGAGCCGGCGGGCGACACGTTCGCCCAGCGCTCGGGATCCCACACTTCGATGCGGCGCAGCACACCGGTGACGACCACTGCCCGGTCGAGGCCGGCTGCCTCGCGAAGATGAGGAAGCAGGCGCACTCGCCCCTGCGAGTCCGGCACGACCTCGTCGGCGTTGCTCGAGAACACGCGAAGGGCATTCATCTCGACCTCGCCGGCCGACACCCGCGCTTCGAGCGCGTCGGCCATCCGGTCGAATTCCTCGACCGGAAGGATCGCCAGACAGCGGTCGAGCGCCGTGACGATCGCACCCTCGGCCAGCTTCGCCCGAAAGGAGGACGGGAGGATGAGCCGGCCCTTGTCGTCGAGCGTGTGCTCGAAGTTTCCCACGAAGCGTGCGTTTCCCGCCATGGCCTGCCCCCTTCCTCACTGTCGGTCCCCTGGACTCCATGTCGCTCCACGCTACTCCCTTTCCCCCCACCATGGCAAGCATTTCCTCCCCCTTTCCTCCACGATGAGCGCGAACGAACAGGCGTTCGCCAAAGACCCCACCACGAGCGCGCGTGGGCCCGCCGGTGGCCACACTGCGTGAGTTTCCGCTCGACCGGCTGGTGGTGCGGCCGCCGGCGTCAGCGCTCGACGGGCGTTTCGATCGCCGGTGCGGCCGCCGACAGCGCCGTGGTGAACGCCGACCGCAGGGGCGACGCCTCGGCGGTGCCGACACGGTCCGCCCAGTCGGTACCGGCCACGGCGGCGCCGGGTCGGGTCAGCAACCCGAAGGTCGTTGCGGCATCCCAGCGCTCGTGGACCAGGCACTGGAACCGGACCCAATCCCGCGTGCGGCGCTGACTGATGCCCACGAGCTTTCGTCCTCCGACGGTCACCTCGGCCGGTCCGATCCCGGCGAAGCACACCTGGCGGCCCCAGGCCCCGCGTTCGAGTGGTCCCGTCTGCACGTGGAGGTCCGTGGTGCCGAGGGAGCGCAGCGCCCGGACCCACACCGCGGCCAGCCAGTCGGCCGCCCGACCCACATCGTCGAGCCACAACGGGTCCGCGGCGGGCAACCAGACGTCGAGCCACAGGTGCTCGTCGGGAATCAGCAGCACTGCTCCCCCGCCACTACGACGGCGACCGACCGCGATACCGGCCGCGGCGGCGGCCGCCGCATCGACGTCCTCCGAGGCCTGAGTGCTGCCGAGCACCAGGCTCGGCTCGCTCACCCGCATGTCCCACACGGTGCGCGTCGCCTGTGTCGGTGGCGCCGGATCGTGGAGATCGGCGGCGCGGCCATGACGCATCGCCCAGTGCCAGGAGAGATCGTCGATCACGCGCTGCGGCGATCCGCAGTGAGGTAGGGCGTCCACGTGTGGGGAACCGACCCGGCCGCGACCTCGATCCACGTGCTCGGCGGCGGCGGGCCCGGGGGACGAGCAAGCCGCATGGTCGTCTCACCGACCAGGCGATCGCGCTTGCCGCCGTTGCAGCGACGGCACGCGGCGACGACATTGTCCCAGGTGTGGCCGCCACCACGGCTCCGCGGCACGACGTGGTCGATCGTCTCGGCGAGACCACCGCAGTACTGACACTGGTGCGCATCTCGGGCCAGCACACCCCGCCGATTGGGCGAGCGGTGCGTGGGATAGGGCACGTGGACGTAGCGGCTGAGCCGCACGACCGACGGTTCGTCGACGGACAGTCGTTCCGAACGGACAAGGCGTCCCGAGTGCTCGAGCATCTCCACCTTCTCGGCCAGGATCAGGCAGATCGCTCGGCGGGTGGGGACGACGGCAAGGGGCTCGAACGTCGCATTGAGAACGAGGACCCCGGCCATCGCAAGAACCTACCGAATCCGGTCCCGGCGGTTCTCGGCTTTGCACCATCGCAGCCAGGCGACCAGATCGTGTGGCTCGGGGGCACGACTGCCGTCGCCGTACTGCGTCGTCGCCCGGAACGCCAGCATTGCGGCATCGGGCACGGGGAGGAAGGGCGGTCGACGCCACCAGTCGTCGGGCAGCATCCGGCGGAACTCGACGAGCGCGGTGCCCCACAGCGGTGGATGCCCGGCCACGGCCCGGGCCCCGCGGAGCAGCATCGCCGCCCTCACCGTCGGTCCAGGAGATCGTGACCGAGCCCGGCGAAGCCGACCGCCGCGGCCCCGATCAACGGACCGTCGGCGCCGAGTTCGGCCGGCCGGATCCGGGTGCCCTTCGAGTGTTGCAGTGTCGCCACGCGATCGACCTCCCTCTGCGCGGCGGCGAAGAAGACCTCGCCGAAACCCAGGGCCACCGACCCGGCGACCACGGCGAGCTGGAGATCGAGCAGGTTCGCCACCGAGCCCACGGCCCGGCCGACCATCGTGCCCGCCCGAATGCGCTCTGCCTCGTCGGCGTCCTCGGCCGGTCTGCCCGTGCGAAACGCGATGGCGGTGCCGCTGGCCTCCGCCTCGAGCACACCCCTGATGTGCCCCGGGAGCGGTGTCCCCTCCGGCTCGACCACGACGTGGCCGATGTGGCCGGCGTTGCCCTCGTCGCCGTCGAGCAGCCGCCCGTCGAGCACGATGCCGCCGCCGACACCGGTGGAGACGACCATGCCGAGATAGTTGCGCACACCGCGCGCCGCGCCCTTCCACCCCTCGGCCAGGGCGAGGGCCTTCGCATCGTTGTCGACGAACGTCTCGAGACCCGTGAGCGCGGCCATACGACCGTGCAGCGGAAAGTCACGCCATGCCGGGATGTTGAGCGGCGACACCGCCGACCCACCGGCGCGCATCGGGCCACCCGACCCGACGCCGCAGACGGCTACGCCCTCGAGTGCCATCGGCTCGATCATCGCCTCGATGCGGGCGAAGAGCTCATCGGGATCGGTCGCGCCACTCGATGCCACGCGACGGCGCTCGCGGATCCGCCCGTCGAAGTCGACGAGGGCCACTTCGAACTTGGTGCCGCCCACGTCGAGCGCGAGCGCCGGGGGCATCGGAGCAACAACCACGGGGTCAACATAGAGCGTGGTCGCGGCGCAACGGTGTCCCGCTGTCCGGAGCCGCCGGATACGTCCTACGCTTTGCGCCGACAGGAACGGCGGCCGGAGGCTCTGTGACAGCGACTGACGACCATCCCGACGACGGTGCCATCGGGTCGGTGACCCTCCGGGAGTCCACAACGGCCCGCCATGGTGCCTCCGAGGGCTTCGCCGAACGGTTCACCTCCATCCGTCACAACATCGAACAGGTCGTACGGGGCAAGACCGACGTCATCCACCTGCTCGTGCTCGCGCTCGTGTGCGACGGCCATGTGTTGGTCGAGGACGTCCCTGGTGTCGGCAAGACCAGCCTCGGCAAGGCCCTCGCTCGCAGCGTCGACGGCAAGTTCGGCCGCGTGCAGTTCACCCCGGACCTGCTTCCCAC
This sequence comes from Acidimicrobiales bacterium, assembly GCA_040219515.1. NCBI lineage: Bacteria > Bacillati > Actinomycetota > Acidimicrobiia > Acidimicrobiales > Acidimicrobiales bacterium. The sequence goes on along the minus strand of JAVJSI010000011.1, from coordinate 29,682 downwards.
CGATGTCACGGGCATGTCGGTGTGGAACCGATCGGCAGAGACGTTCGAGTTCCGGCCCGGTCCGATCTTCTCCGACGTGCTCCTCGCCGACGAGATCAACCGGGCCTCGCCGAAGACGCAGTCGGCGCTCCTCGAAGCCATGGCCGAGCGGCAGGTCACCTCCGACGGGGTCACGCATCAGGTCGGCTCGCCGTTCATGGTGATCGCCACCCAGAACCCCATCGAACACGAGGGCACCTACGCATTGCCCGAGGCCCAACTCGACCGGTTCCTCATGCGGTTGAGCATCGGCTACCCCGCCCGCGAGGCCGAGCAGGTCATCCTCGAACGCCAGGGCGGCGTGGCCCAGATGGTCGACAGCCTCCGGCCGGTGGTCACTGCCGCCGAAATCCGTGAGATGTCCGAGTCGCTGGAGAACATCTACGTCGCACCGGCGCTGCGGTCCTATCTGCTCGACCTCGCCGAGGCGACCCGTCGCCACGGCTCGTTGTCGCTCGGGCTCTCCCCCCGGGGCGTCCTCGCGCTCCAGCGGGTCGCCCGGGCCCAGGCCGCATCGCAGGGCCGCACCTACGCCACACCCGACGACGTGAAGGCGCTCGGACGGGTGGTCATGCCCCACCGGCTCCTCGTCACCCCCGAAGTCCGGATGCGCGGCGTCAAACCCTCCGACGTCGTCGCCGAGATCCTCGACGGCGTGCCCGTTCCGCGGCCCGAGTCGAGCTGACGTGCCCACCCGAGCCGGCTGGGGGGTCCTCGCCGGTGGGATCGTGCTGCTGCTCACCGGTCGGCTGGTCGGCGGTCTCGAGTTCATGATCCCCGGCGCGGCCGCCGTGCTGGCCGTCGCCGGTGCCGTCGCCGTTCGCCGGCTCCGACCCTCGCGCATCGCCGTCGCCAAGCAGCTCGCGCCGCCCCGGGTGCCGGCCGGCGATCCGGCCCGGGTCGACATCGAGATCATCAATCGTGCCGCCTCGCGCTCTCCCCTGCTCCGCTTGCACGATGCCGTCACCGGCACCCACGGCGTGCACCTCTCGATCGCGGCCCTTCCGGCCCAGGGCTCCGCCCGGGGCGCGTACCGGCTGCCCACCACCCGCCGCGGCGTCATCGCCCTCGGCCCGACGCGGATCGACGACGTCGACCCGCTCGGGCTCGCCCACCGCTCCCACCTGCTCGAATCCACCGTCCGCCTGATCGTCCACCCGATCATCGAGCAGATCCCCGTGCGACGGGTGCCGTCCGGCGACGACCCGCTGCTCGGCGAGGAACTCCGGCAGTCGCTCGGACTGAGCGACGAAGAGTTCGACGGACTTCGGCCCTACGCCCCCGGCGACGACCTCCGCCGCATCCACTGGCCGTCGTCGGCGCGTCAGGGTGAGCTCCAGGTCCGCCAGTTCCGTCCGCCCCGCCACGGCCGACTCACCGTCGCCATCGACACCCGACCGCCGGGCGACACCGCCGATGCCCTCGACATCACCACGTCGATCGCCGCGTCGGTGGCGGCGTCGGTGCTCGCCGCCGGCGACGCAACCCGGGTGGAGACCACCGACGGCCGGTCCACACCGCTCGTGCACGGCAACGCGCAACTCGACCAGGTCCTCGAGTTTCTCGCCCTCCTGGAGAACGGCAACACGCACATCCATCCCGCGGTGCCGAGCGAGGCCGGCACCGTCGTGGCCGTCACCACCGACCCGGCCATCGCCCGCGATCCGGTCGCCCGCGTGGCATTCGCCCAGCGCCTGCGGGCCCGCATCGTGATCACGTGCGATGCGACCGTGTGGGGCGCCGACACCGGCGGCCACTCCACGGGCGACTGGCTCCACCTCACCGGGCCGGGCCAACTCGGCGCACTCTGGCGTCTCGACCGGAACCGAACCACCGCGGTGGTGGGCTAGATGGAGCTGCGTCGCCGCGTGCTGCTCAGCGCCGAAGTCGCGCTCGCGACGCTCACGATCATCGTCACGATCTCGCTCGAACGCCTCTTCCTCGACACCACGTTCCTTCGGGACCTCCTGGTCCTGGTCATCGGCTCCCACGTCGTCGCCGCCGTGTGTCGCCGCGCCGAGCTCTCGATGCTGTGGTCCACCCTGGTCAGCGGCGTGGCCCTGATCGTGCTGGGCACCGCGGTCTTCTACCCCGACGTGTCGGCGCTCATCGTCCCCACCGGCGAGACGCTGACGGTGCTCGGCGACGACCTCCGCGAGGCGTGGCGGGTGTTCGGCGAGGAGGCCGCGCCCGTCCCGCCGCTCCGGGGCTTCCTGGTCACCACCGCCGTGCTGATCTGGTACGGGGTGTTCCTCGCCGACTGGGCCGCCTTTCGGCTCCGTTCCCCGCTCGAGGCCGTCGCCCCGGCCGGCGCCGTGTTCGTGTTCGCCTCGCTGCTGGGCCTCGACCGTCACGAGGTCGCCCACGGTGCGCTGTTCGCCGCCGGTCTGCTCGCCGTGCTCCTCACGCTGCGAGCCGAGCGGCAGGTCCGCGAAGAAGTCTGGGTGGCGAGCGGTGCCGCCGATGGCGTCCGCACCACACTGCGGGTCGGGGCGGCGGCCGGCGTCGCGGCCGTGATCCTCGCCGCCATGGTCGCGCCGCAGGTCCCCGGGGCGACGGCCCAACCCCTCGTCGACATCACCACCATCAACGACGGACCGGACACCCGGTCGGTACTGAGTCCACTGGTGGAGATCTCGGCCTCGCTCGTCAGCCAGTCCGACACGGAACTGTTCTCGGTGCGGGTCGAGCGATCGCAGCAGGACTACTGGCGGCTCATGGCGCTCACCACCTTCGAGGACGAGATCTGGCGACGGAGCTCGAACTTCGACGACGCGCGCGGCCCGGTCGACAGCGACATCGATGCCACCGTTCCCACCGACGCCGTGACCCAGGAGATCACCATCGCCGACCTCGGCAACATCTACCTGCCGGCGGCCTACGAGGTCAGCGAGATCGTCGACGACGGCGGCGTCCGACTCGAGTACGAGGTCGCCACCGGCGCCCTCGTCGTCGAGCGGGGGCTCGAGGAGATCCCACGAGGGCTGACCTACACGATCGAATCACAGGTCCCCGACTACTCACCCACGGATCTCCCCGCCGATGCCGACGAGGGACTCGACGGGGGCTTCGTCGCGGCGCACACCCAACTCCCGCCGACCTGCGAGCCGGGCGAGTCCAGCGCCGACACCGGCTGCTGGCCGACGGAGATCAGCGATCTGGCCGCCGAGATCACCGCCGGGGCCACCACCGACCACGAGCGGGTTCTCGCCCTCCAGCGGTTCTTCCTCGACCCCGATCGGTTCACCTACAACCTCGATGTCCGACTCGAGCACGACATCGACTCGATGACCGACTTCCTGGCGATCGGCGAGGGCTACTGCGAACAGTTCGCCTCCACGTTCGCGGCCATGGCCCGCTCGCTCGGCATTCCCACCCGTGTCGCCGTGGGGTTCACCTGGGGCGAGTGGAACGAGGCTCGCCAGTCCTACGTGGTGACCGGGAAGTACGCCCACGCCTGGCCCGAGGTGTACTTCGCCGGCGTGGGATGGGTCGTCTTCGACCCCACGCCGGGCCGCAGCCGCGGTCTCGATGCCGACATCACCCAGCTCCCGGTGCCCGAGCAGGACGGCGATCTCGCAGGAGGCGAGAACCTGCCCAGTACCACGACCACTGCGGCACCCGACCCCGACAGCGAACCCGGCAACCTCACCCCGGGTCCGGCCCGTCCTCCCTCCACGACCACGCCACCGATCCTCGGCGCACCCGGCGGGGCGGGACCCGGTGACGACACCGATGGCCCCGGCGGCGCCCTCCGGCTCGCGCTGATCGTCCTCGGGCTGGCGATACTCGTCCTCGGGTTCGTGCCCGGAGTGCAGTACCTCCGGCGCCGGCGCCGGATGGCCCGCGTGTCCGCCGACCCCGTCGGCCAGGGCGAGGTGGCGTGGGACGACGCGGTCCGGGCCCTACGCCTGCTCGCCCTCGTCAACGAACCCACCCAGACGCCGCACGAGTTCGCGTCCGTCGTCGAACGCTCCCATCGTCAACTGGGTCCGATTCGCCAACTGGCCGACCATGTCACCGCGCTGCGGTACTCGACCGGCGACGAGGCGACCGACCACGCACTGGCCGCCCACGCGGCATCAGCCGACATCGTGCGCCGCTGCCGTGCGCAGGTCAGCCGAGCCCGCCTGATCGGCGACACCATGGACCCCCGCACCCTGTTGCTGCCGGCACCCGCGCCACTCTCGATGCGCTGACGTCAGTGCTTGTCAGCGCTTGTCAGCGGTCCATGTCGTCAGGACGCTGGAAGCGCTCACGCATCCGCGACCCGGCACCACCGATGGCATCACCGAAACCGCCGGACCGGAAGTTCTCCGTCATCTGCTCGAGACCGGCGCGACCCAGCTTGCGAGCGTTGTTCTCGAACCACAGGAGGCTGGCCAGCATCAGCAGGAATCCGCCGAAGGCGAGAATGAACGACGTCGACAGCAGGATCACCATGAGCACCGCGCCAAACACGAAGCCGGCGGTGGCCCACTTCAGATTCCGGAAAGCATGGGTGTAGATCGTGGTCTGCGCGACCTCGCGGGCGAGCGCGGGATCGGACTCGTAGAGGTGATCCTCGATCTCGGTGAGGATCCGTTGTTCGTCCTCGGAAAGCGGCACCGACGTACTCCTCCAGCCCTTGACTCTGGAGTTCATTCTCGCACAGCCGCCACCCCTGGACAACGCGCGGCGAGCGCGAGCGCCAACTATCTCTCACCGCTCGCTTCGGCCGGGCTCGTCCGGCGCGCTCTCGTTCCGGTCGGGGCCCCACTGTTGTTGGCCGACCTCGAAGCGACGGATACCCCCTGTGCGGCTCGCCAGGGCGGCCGGCCCGATCGCCGTCGAGCCGAATCGTTCGCGGATCTCGTCGACCACCGAGTCGGCGTCACCCCATGCCGGTCCGTCGATGTCGTCGAGCGAGAGCTGACGGACCGACCCGTCGACCAACTGGGAGAGGCTGACGCCGAGCAGCCGGACCCCGGGTGTGGGATCGAGCTTGCGCAACATCGCCTCGGCCTCGCTCGCGATGGCCCGGGCGCCGTCGAGCGGCTCGGGCACGGTGCTCGACCGGGTGATGGTCGTGAAGTCGGCGAACCGGACCTTGATGGTCACCGTGCGGCCGAGCACCGATCCGGCGCGGAGGCGGGAGGCCACGGCGTCGGCCATGCGCAGCAGCTGGGGGCGGAGCGCCTCGTGGGTGCAGAGATCGCGGGCGAACGTCTCCTCGTGGCCGATCGACTTCAGTTCCTGGCCGGTGACGACAGGGCGCTCGTCTCGAGCGTGCGCCAAGGCGTGCAGGTGAGCCCCGGCCGCCTTGCCGATGCCGGCCTCGATCCGCCGGCGGGGTTGTGCAGCGAGGTCGCCCACCGTCTCGATGCCCAGGCTCGAGAGTCGGCGCGCCGTCGCCGGGCCGACTCCCCAGAGTTCGGTCACCGGCATCGGACGGAGGAACTCGATCTCACCGCCCGCCGGGACGACGAAGACCCCTCGCCCGAAGACCGGGCCGTTCGGCGACGGCGTCGGCTTGGCTCGTTCGGTTGCGAGCTTGGCCAGGAACTTGTTGGTGGCCACCCCCACCGAACAGGTCAGCTGCTGCTCCTCGAGCACGCGGGCCCGGATCTGATCACCGATCAGTGCGGCGCGGTCCTCGCCGTGCAACGCGCCGCGCACGTCGAGGAACGCTTCGTCGAGCGAGAGAGGCTCGACCAGCGGCGTGACGTCGTGCAGGATCGCCATGACCTCGGCGCTGACCTCGCCGTAGTGGGCATGGTCGCCGGGGAGGAACACCGCGTGCGGGCACAACCGGCGGGCCTTGGTGGACGGCATTGCCGAATGGATCCCGAAGCGCCGGGCCTCGTAGCTCGCGGCCGCGACCACACCACGGTCACCGGTGCCGCCCACCACCACGGGCTGGCCGCGCAGCTCGGGCCGGCGCCGCAACTCGACCGACGCGAAGAACGCGTCCATGTCGACGTGGACGAAGCCGAGGGTGCCGTCGGGCGGCCGACCGGTGGCCTCGCTCACGGCTGGAGGCGTTCGCTGGTCATCTCGTCCGGCGATCGCCCGACTGCCCGGTACTCGAAGTGGCGGCAGTCGTCCCACGGTTCGTCGAGCCAGTGCCGCATGGGCTCGGCCACCCACGGCGGGCTGGTGTCGAGACGGGCATCGACGGTCGCCGTGTCGAGGAAGTGGGCTTCGACCACGATGCCGTCGGGGTCCCCGATGCGGATGGAGCCGGTGTGGGCGGCGGCCAGATGGACCTCGACGGCGAGGTGCATCTCCATGTCCACGAAGTGCACCTCGGTGGTCCAACACATCCGGGACCAGTCGGCGACGGCCAGTCCGGTCTCCTCCTGCACCTCGCGGCTGAGCGCGACGAGCGGCGTCTCACCGGCGTCGATCACCCCACCGGGAGTGGACCAGTCGATACGGCCGTCGCGGCGCCGGTTGGCGACGAGGAGCAGGCCCTGATCGTTGGTGATCAGGCCTCCGGCGACCTTCCACTGGCGCATGGAGCCAGCATGCCAGCCGAGCACTGGTTCTGGGGAGGGTGTTGTGGAGACAGTGTTTCCGGGCGACTCAGTCGGGCGAGTTGATCTCGATCGCGCCGCCCGGGCCCAGGTCGGTGATGATGCCGGGTTCCTCGATGGCCGGGGTGCCGATCTGCGTCGCCCCCGGAACCACGGTCGGATCGCTGCCCGGGTCGGCGACCAGCACCAGCGTGCCGAGTCCGGTCGCGGCGATCACGACGCCGACGAGTGGCAGCAGCAACTGGCGACGGATGCGGCGCTGATCCCGCTCGATGTCCTCCTGGGTCGCCATCAGCCGGTGAAGGCGCGCCTCGATGTCGCCGTCCGCCAGCGACAGGGCGGAGCCGAGCACCTCGACATCGACGTCACGCAACGACACTTCGGTGCCGAGCGGCACGGCGCGTAGTCGGTACACGAGGGAGAGATACCGGGTGAGCACGGCGTCGGCGCCATAGGTGGTGTCGACATCGACGGCACTGTTCTCGACGGCGATCCGGCCCTCGTCGAGATCGATCACGAGCTGCGAGCGAGCGGGCACGATCTCGGCGTGGTCGATGCCGTAGGTCGCCACCAGTGCGGTGAGGGTCGATTCGTCGAGGGATCGCCGGCCGTGCTCGATGTCGTCGAGTTCGACCACGGTGAGCCCGGACGGTGTGGTCAGGTCGGTGAGTTCCCGGCCCGCGGCCACGCGGGCCTCGCGAAGGAGGGTGCCCAGGCGACGCGGCGGTACGAGAGTCGTGGTCGGGTCCATACCCCACGAATCGGCACTCAGCGGCGGAACCTGAGCACGCGGTCACGCACGCCCCACCACGTCACGAGCACGAGCGCCTCCACCACGATGCGACTCGACATCTTCGAGGTGCCCCGAACCCGGTCGGCGAACCGGATGGGCACTTCCTCGACCTTCCCGCCCGTCTGGAGCACCCGATGGGCCATCTCGATCTGGAAGCCGTAGCCGTCGGCGCGGACGGTCTGGAAGTCGATCTTCGCCAGCGCCTCGGCGGCGTAGGCGCGATAGCCGCTGGTGGCATCGTTCACCCGGAAGCCCAGTACGGTCGCCGCATAGCGATTGCCCCATTTGGAGAGCGCCCGGCGATGCCAGGTCCAATCGGGAATCGAGCCACCGGGGACATAGCGACTGCCGATGGCCAGGTCGGCACCGCCCTCGACCGCCGCCAGCAACGACGGCAGCGCGGCCGGGTCGTGCTGAAGATCGCTGTCCATCTCGACCATGATGTCGTAGCCGTTGACGAGACCGTGCCGGAAGCCGTCGCGATAGGCCGACCCGAGACCCGACTTCGACGGGCGCCGCATCACCTCGACATTGCCGATCTCGTCGGCCATGGCTTCGGCGAGATCGGCGGTGCCGTCGGGCGAACCGTCGTCGACGACCAGCACGCCGGCGTCCGGACAGGCGTCGCGGAGCAGGCGAAGCACCTCCCCGATGTTCACCGCCTCGTTGTATGTCGGAAGAACGACCAGAGCACGCACCGTCGGGAACTCTAGAGGTCGCGCCGCCTCGGTCACGCGTTCGTCTTCTCTTCCTCTCGTCGGATGCTGCTCGGTAGAGTGCAAAACGTGGATTCCCCCTCGTCGAGCACCCCGCAGACATCGGCGCCCCCGCTGATCGCCCGAGTCCTCGCCGTGCTCGCGATTCTCATCGGCGGGCTCTGCGGCGGACTGATCGGCTTCGCCTTCACCGATGTGTCGTGCAACGACTCGTGCACCGGCACGGCGAGCATCGTCGGCCTGCTCAGCGCCATCGGGTGCGCCATCGGCGTCGCGATCGTCGCAGTGCTCTCGCTGCGGGCCATGGCCGAATGGAACGAGAAGGAAACCCGGCGGCGAGCCCACGAGGCATGATCGACGCCGGCGACTTGCTGGCGGTCGCCGATGCCGCAGCCGATCTCGTCGTGCCGCGGCTTCGCGAGGCACTGCGTGACACCCACCACGGGGTGGAGACCAAGTCGAGCTCGACCGACCTCGTCACCGAGTTCGATCGCTGGTCGGAGACGACGATCGTCGCGTCGATCACCGCAGCGCGGCCGGGCGACGGATTCCTCGGCGAGGAGGGCGCCCGCGTCGACGGCACCACCGGGGTGGTCTGGCTGATCGATCCGATCGACGGCACCACCAACTTCGTCTACGACCTTCCGGGCTGCTCGGTGTCCATCGCCGCCGAGGTCGACGGCGAGGTGCATGTCGGAGTGGTGCACGATCTCGTGCGCGACGAACGTTTCCGGGCCACGATCGGGGGCGGTGCGTCGCGTGACGGCAAACCGATCTCGGTGAGCGCGACGACCGAACTCGCCACTGCGCTGGTGGCAACCGGCTTCTCCTACGACGCCGATCGGCGACGAGCGCAGGCCACCGCACTCGTCACCCTGCTCCCGCAGGTGCGCGACATCCGCCGCCTCGGGGGCGCGGCCGTCGACCTGTGCGCGGTCGCCTGCGGCCGCGCCGATGCCTACTACGAGCGCGGACTGAGCCCCTGGGACTCCGCCGCCGGGGCCCTCATCGCGACAGAGGCCGGTGCGAGAATCGACGACCGGACGGCGACCGGCGGCGGGCTGGTCGTGGCCACGCCGGGCGTCGCGAACGGGTTCTTCACCCTCGTCGAAGCAGCCGGCGGACACACGGCCTGAACAGAATCGGGCGAGTGGCGCCCATCGGGCCCGAGAATCTGGCAGCATCAGGCACCGTGGGAAGCCGAATTCTGACCGTTGAGGACGACGAGCGCATCAGGACCTCGGTTCGCCTCGCGCTCGAGGACGAGGGCTACGACGTCGTCGAGGCCGAATCCGGTGAGGACGCGCTTCTCGCGTTCGGTCAACAGCCCGCCGACGTCGTGCTGATCGACATCATGCTGCCGGGCATGGACGGATTCGAGGTCTGCCGGGCCATCCGCAAGATCTCCGACGTCCCCATCGTCATGGTCACCGCGCGTGCCGACACCCACGACGTCGTCGCCGGTCTCGAAGCCGGGGCCGACGACTATCTCACCAAGCCCCACGCGCCCAAGGAGCTCTCGGCCCGCATCCGCGCCCTCTTGCGCCGGGTCCGCCCCTCCGAACCGGGTTCACGTCAGCTGCTCTTCGGCGAGCTCGAGATCATTCCCGACGAGGGCGTCGTGCGGGTCGGCGCCGAGGAAGTCCACCTCACCAAGACCGAGTTCCGCCTCCTGGTCGAGCTGGCCTCCAACGCCGGTCGGGTGTTCTCCCGCGAGGTACTCCTCGAACGGGTCTGGGGCTACGGCTACTTCGGCGACGGTCGGCTGGTCGATGTCCACATCCGCCGACTGCGCACGAAGATCGAACCCGATGCGGCCAACCCGCGTTACGTCGTCACCGTGCGGGGCCTGGGCTACAAGCTCCAGGCCTGACGCCCGTGCGATCGAGATGGGAGCGCCTGGGCCTGCGGGCCCGCGTGGCACTCGTGTTCGCGTTCGGGGCGTTGCTGCTGTCGGTCATCATCTCGGTGGCCACTCTCACCTTCACCCGCCAGACGTTGCTCGAACAGCGCGATGCCGACGCCTTCGAGAGCTTCAACGCCAACGCCCGCAACGCACAGGAACAGCTCACCGAGGACGCTGACGCCGAGGCAATTCGAACCATCATCGAGGATGTGTTGTCCTCGACTCGGGGCGGGTTCCAGCTCCTGCGGGTCGACGACCTCTGGATCGGCCGCAACACCACCCGATTCGGCGAGATCCACGTGCCGGCCGAGTTGCTCGACGTAGTCGGCGGCAACGCCGGCACCATCCGCACCGAGATCGACGGCGTGCCGGCGATCGTCAGCGGCATCCGTCTCGTCAACAGTCCCCGCGACGCGGACTACTTCGAGGCGCTGCTGCTCGACGATGTCGAGGACACCCTCTCCTCGCTCGGAACAGTCCTCCTCGGGGCCAGTGTTGCCACCACCCTGCTCGCCGCATCGCTCGGTGTCTGGGCCGCCCGCCGGGCCCTGTCCCCCGTCAGTGATGTGCGGCTGGCGGCCGAATCGCTGGCCGCCGGCGAACTCGACACCCGCCTCGACACCCCGGCAGACCACGATCTCGCGTCGTTGGCATCGTCGTTCAACGGCATGGCCGCGTCACTCGAGGACCGCATCGAACGCGACGCCCGATTCGCGTCCGAAGTGAGTCACGAACTCCGGTCCCCGCTCATGACGCTGAGCGCCTCGGTGGAAGTGCTCAACAACAGTCGCGAGCTCATGCCCGAGCGAAGCCAGCAGGCGCTCAGCCTGCTCAACGACGACGTGAAGCGCTTCACCCAACTCGTCGAGGACCTGCTCGAGATCAGCCGCTTCGACGTCGGTACCGCCTCGTTGCAGAGCCAACCGCTGCACGTGGTGGAGTTCCTCCGCCAGGCCGTGGGCCACTCGACCCGACCCGACACCACGGTGAGCGCCCCACCCGATGTCGAGGATCTCGTCCTCGTGGCCGACAAGCGCCGCCTCGCCCAGGTCATGACGAATCTGATCGAGAACGCCGACAAGTACGGGGCCGGAGAGATCACCGTCGAGATCTCTCGCTACTTCGACACCCTCTTCATCGCGGTCGAGGACGAGGGCCCCGGCGTGCCCGAAACCGAGCGGGCGGTGATCTTCGATCGGTTCAGTCGCGGCGCGGCGGGTGGTCGTCGGGGCTACGACACCGGCAGCGGTCTGGGCCTCGCGCTGGTCGCGGAACATGTGGGTCTGCACGGCGGTACGGTTTTTGTCGAAGACCGCCTCGATGGCCGAGAGGGCGCCCGCTTCGTCATTCTCCTCCCGGTCGACGAGAACCTGCCGGATGACCTGGAGTAGCTGACCACGTGACCACTTTGGTGAGGAGAGTCGCATGGGTCGCTGCGCTCGCCGTGGGCGCGGCCGCCTGCTCGCTGCCGACCGACGACTCGGCCCAGATCATCGACCAGGAAGAACTCTCGCCGTCGCTCCAGAACGTGACGACGACCATCACCACCACCCAGCCGCCGGCCGCGTCCCGCGACTTCGCCTACTACCTGTTGGCGAACCGCGAGGGCACCGACCAACGCGTCGTTCAGCAGGTGGTCGTCCCCATCACCGCGAACTCCCCCTTCGAGGCGATCGATCCCATGGACACCGAGGGCTTCCGGGCCTCGATCGGTGCCGACGACACCCTGCTCAACACCGTCACGCAGTACGACATCGTCAATGTGACCGTCGACGACGGCGTGGCCACGGTGTTCCTCGAAACGCTCGAGGACGTACCGGGCGACACGGCGCTGCGAGACGTTGCCGCGCAGCTCGTCTGGACGCTCACGGGCGAGGACGGCATCGAGGCGATGCTCATCAACATCGACGGACTCCCGAAGGCCCTCAGCACCACCAATGGAGGGTCGGCCACCGAGGCGCCGGTACGCACGACCGACTTCGGTCTCTACGACGCCAGCACCGAGGCGACCACGTCGACGTCGTCGAGCACGAGCACCACCACCGTGCCGCCGGGCGACGGGTAGCCGGGTCAGCCGAAGAAGGTCCTCATCGCATCGAGCAGGGCCGGATGGGTGTATTTGAGTTCGGCGATGCTCTCGGCCAGCGGGGTGCGGACCACCTCGCCACTGCGCAACGCCACCATCGTGCCGAAGTCACGATCGTGGGCGGCATCCATGGCCGCCACGCCGTACCAGGTGGACAGCACCCGATCGAAGGCCGTCGGGGTGCCGCCCCGCTGCACGTGGCCGAGCACGGTCACCCGGGTCTCGAAGCCGGTGCGGGCCTCGATCTCCGAGGCGACCACGTTGACGATACCGCCCAATCGCTGATGGCCGTACTCGTCGACCGACGGTGCGGGGATCTCGATCGTGCCCGGCGCCGGGAGGGCACCCTCGGCGACCACCACGATCGAGGCGAACCGTCCCTTGGCATGGCGCCGCAACAGCGAGTCGCACACCTGCTGGATGTCGAACGGTTCCTCCGGCACCAGGGTGACCGTGGCACCGCCGGCGATGCCGGCCCAGGTTGCGATGTGACCGACGTGACGCCCCATCACCTCGACCACCATCACCCGGTTGTGCGACTCGGCGGTGGTGTGCAACCGGTCGATCGCGTCGGTGGCGATCTGTACGGCGGTGTCGAAACCGAACGTCATCTCGGTGCCGCCGATGTCGTTGTCGATCGTCTTCGGCACCCCGACGACGGGCACCCCGTCCTCGTGCAGCCGATTCGCACACGACAGCGTGCCTTCACCGCCGATGACGATCAGCGCTTCCACCCCCGTGGCGGCCATCGTCGCCTTCACCTTCTCGACACCGTCGTCGACCATGTAGGGCGTCATCCGGGTGGTGCCGATGATCGTGCCACCACGGGGCAGGATGCCGCGACAGGCCTCGACATCGAGCGGCCGCCACCGGTCCTCGAGCAGGCCCTGGTAGCCGTCGAGGAACCCGACGACCTCGTCGCCGTACTCCCGTTCGGCCTTGCGCACGACACCCCGGATGACCGCGTTCAGACCCGGGCAATCGCCGCCACCGGTCAGCACTCCGACTTTCATGGGTTCTCCCTCGTGACTGAGAACGGATCGTAGCGACCCGACGGACAGCAGGGTCGGGGTAACGTCGCCCGCCATGGGAATCGTCATCGCCATCGACGCGGGCACGACCGGTGTGCGGTCGTTCGCCATCGACGAGCGGGGGAATCCGCTCGGCTACACCTATCGCGAATTCGAACAGCACTTTCCGCGACCGGGCTGGGTCGAACACGACGCCGACGAGATCTGGGATGCCGTCATCGCAACGCTGGCCGAACTCGTGGCCACCGTGGACCAGCCGATCGCCGCCATCGGCATCACCGACCAGCGGGAAACCGTCGTGCTCTGGGACAAGGCCACCGGCCGACCTCGGCACCGGGCGATCGTGTGGCAGGACCGCCGCACCGCCGCCCGCTGCGAGGAGCTCGCGGCCCAGGGCGCGCTCGACCGCGTGCGCTCGACCACCGGACTCGTGCTCGACCCCTACTTCTCGGGCACGAAGGTCGAGTGGCTGCTGCGCGAGGGCGGCGTCGGGGTCGACGACGATCTCGCCTTCGGCACGATCGACTCGTGGCTGGTGTGGAACCTCACCGGCGGGGTCCACGCGACCGACGGCTCCAACGCCAGCCGGACGATGCTCTACGACATCCGCACGAACGACTGGTCGCCCGAGATGTGCGATCTGCTGCACGTGCCGCCGGGCATTCTTCCCGAGATCCGACCCTCGTCGGGCCGCTTCGGTGTCACCACCGCCGACATTCCGACCGGAGCGGGCGTACCGATCAGCGGCATCGCCGGCGACCAGCAGGCCGCCCTGTTCGGCCAGGCCTGTTTCGCCCCCGGCCAGGCGAAGAACACCTACGGCACCGGGTCGTTCGTACTGATGAACGTGGGCACCACGTGCCCCGAACCGGTCGAGGGCCTGCTCACCACCGTTGCATGGACGATCGACGGCCCCACCGGACTCGAGACCACCTACGCCTACGAGGGCGCGATCTTCGCCACCGGCGCGGCGATTCAGTGGCTGCGCGACGGCCTGAAGATCATCGACGACGCCGCCGAGACGGGACCGCTCGCCGCCTCGGTCGACGACACCGGCGGTGTGGTCTTCGTTCCCGCCCTGGCCGGGCTCGGCGCCCCACACTGGGACCCTCGCGCCCGCGGCACGATCATCGGCCTCACCCGGGGTACCGGTCGCGCCGAGATCGCCCGGGCCACCGTCGAGTCGATCGCGTTCCAGAGTCGCGACGTCGTCGACGCCATGGCGGCGGCCGCCGGCACCGGCCCCACCGACCTCCGCGTCGACGGCGGCGCGTCGGTCATGGACCTGCTGTTGCAGATCCAGGCCGACCAGCTCGGCGTGCCGGTCATCCGCGCCGCGGTGCCCGAGACCACGGCGCTCGGCGCGGCCTATCTGGCCGGCATCGCCGAGGGCGTGTGGAGCGGCACCGGGGACGTGGCCGCCAACTGGACCGCCGACCGCACCTTCTCCCCCGCCGCCGACCGGTCACGGGCCGACGCCGACTACGCGCGCTGGCGGCGGGCTGTGGAGCGTTCGCTCGAATGGGACCTCGACTGAGTCGTCGAGGGCACGGGCTCAGCCCAGCCGGGTGAGCGCTCGCCCGAGATTGCGGGTGGCCTGATTGGTCCGCTGCTCGTTCTCGATCAACGCGAACCGCACGTGGCCCTCGCCGCCCGGCCCGAAGCCGACGCCCGGCGACAATGCCACGTGGGCCTCGCGCACGAGCATCGACGCGAACTCGACGCTGCCCATCTCGCGGTACTGCTCGGGGATCGGCGCCCACGTGAACATGGTGCCGCGCGGCGGTTCGATGTCCCACCCGATGCGGGCCAGGCCGTCGATGAGCGTGTTTCGGCGGCTCTCGTAGATCTCCCGGGCCTGATCGGGATATTCCGGCGCCTCGTTCATCGTGACCGTGGCGGCGATCTGTACGGGCTGGAACGTGCCGTAGTCGAGATAGCTCTTCAGCTTCTGGAGAGCGGCCACGATCTCGGGGTTGCCCACCATGAACGCCACCCGCCAGCCGGCCATCGAGAAGCTCTTCGTCATGGAGTAGAGCTCGACGGCGACCTCCTTGGCTCCTTCGGCCTCCAGGATCGAGGGCGGCATGTAGCCGTCGTAGCCGAGGTCGGCGTAGGCGAAGTCGTGGACGAGGATGACGTCCTTCTCACGAGCGAAGTCGACGACCTTCTGCATGAAGTCGAGGTCGACACACATCGTGGTGGGGTTGTGCGGGAACGAGAGCACGATCACCCGGGGCCGTGGCCAGGAGTACTCGAAACGCTCCTGGAGGGTGGCCAGGAACTCGTCCTGGTCGTTGGTGACCGGCATCTCCCGCACGTTGGCACCCGCGAAGAGCGGGGCGAAGAGGTGGATCGGATACGACGGCGCCGGCACGAGTACCGAATCGCCGGCCTGGAGCAGCACCCACATGAGGTGACTGAACCCCTCCTTGGCACCGATCGTGTTGATGACCTCGGTCTCGGGGTCCAGCGCCACGCCGAAGCGCCGGTCGTAGAGCCTGGCGACCGCCTCGCGCAGCTTCGGGATGCCCCGGCTCGACGAGTAGCGATGGTTGCGGGAGTTGCGGGCCGCCTCGACGAGCTTGTCGACCGCGATCTCCGGTGACGGCAGGTCGGGATTTCCGAAGCCGAGGTCGATGACGTCCTCACCTGCTCGACGGGCCTCGATCTTGAGCGAGTCGATGATGGTGAAGACGTAGGGCGGCAGCCCGTTGATTCGACGGAAATCCATCGAGCCAGGCTAGCCAGGCGATTCCGTCGCTAGACGAGAGTTCCGGTGTCGAGTTCCACCGCGCACGCAGGACCGACGGCGGCCAGCCACTCATCCATCCCGCGTCCGTCGCCGATCACGAGAATCTGCACGTCCTCGGGCAGGGCCACGAGCCGATCGAGCAACTCGGCGGGCGAGTCGCCCATCACGATGACCACCGGCACGGGCCCGGCCGCGCCACGTGGCACCCGGTCGGCCAGCGCGGCCGCGGCATCGACATCGGCGTGTCCGTCCACGCGCCGGGCGGCGAGATCGACGAGCACCTGCGCGCTCTCGCGACGTACGAGCCGGTCGTCGTGTTCCTCGGCGAGACTGAGCTCGGTGGCCGCGAGCACATGGAGCCGCAGCCGGGCGTTGACGACCTGGCCGAGGGCATCTCGGGTGCGGGCGACGGCGATCTCCGCCTGTCGCACCGCCTCGCGTTCGCCGTCGAGGCGATCGACGCGGGAGCCGTCCCCGAGCAGCTCGAGCGCCTGGAGCTCGTCGATGGCTCGTTCACGGTCCCGGAGCAGACGCACGGCGAGCTCGTCGGCGGCCGCGAGTACCTGGATCCAGGAATCGCCGAGCGCCACGATGGCGATGTCGCTGGTGAGTTCGTTGTGGCCGGCGGCACCGGCGGTGCCCAGCGCGTCACGCAGGTGCTGCACGCCGGCGGCTCGGGCCACGCCGACCGATGCGGCGTCCACACGATGGGCCTGCAACGCCGCCATCACCAGTTCTTCGTCGGTGCCCTCACCGCTCGCGAGAGGATCCTCGCCGAGCAGTTCGACCGCATGTTCGAGCGCCCGATCGATGGCGGTCAGGACGTCCTGGAGTTCTGAGTCCTGCTCGATGCGGGCCATGAGCATCGTCCACTCGGTCTCCGCGATCTCGAGTGCGGCTTGAGCCTGCTCGTACTCGGCGATGACCTCGTCGGGCACCTGCGCCAGACCGTTGCCCATGCGGAAGGCCGCCCACGTCGGGTACCCGAGCGGCTCGAGGGCCTGCTGGAGCTCGTCGGCGGCCTCTTCGAAGGAGGCGCGCCCCGCGCTGCGACGGACACCCCGGCCCGCCTTCTGCTCGGCGGTGATCATCTCGTCGTGGAGTCGCTCGAGCTCGGCGGCCTCCTGCTCCGTCACCTTCCGCGGCACGGCGGCGTCCTCGGCCCGGCGAGCCGCCGCGCGGGCCTCGTCGAGACGCGTCGCCACGGCTTCGGTTCCACCGGCCGCGGCTTCGACGCGTGACTCGAGGCCCCGCAGTCGCTGGTGCAACGAGGACCAGGCTTGGGCCAGGGCCATCGCTTCGGGGCTCGGCACCGAACCCGTCACGAGACCGGCACGGGCGGTGGCCACCGCCGCGGCGAGGGCCGGGCGGTCGCCGGTCGGCAGGGCGGCGAGGCGTTCGTCGAATTCCTCGACCAGCGCTTTCAGGGCCGCGATGCGATCGGGGGTGTCGCGCATTCCCGTCCACGGGTCGGGTCGACCGGCAAGTCGAGCGGCGCGCCCGAGCAGGCCGTCGGCCGTGTCCAGGGCGTCGAAGGCCGAGGTCTCCACCTGGGCCAGCGCCGATGTGAGGTTGGCGGTCATCTCGGCGCGGACCTTGCCGCTCGCGTCGATTTCCGCAGCCAACTCGGCGATGCGCTCGTCCAGCACGGCCAGCTTCTGCTGCGCGGCGTCGAGGTTGGCCCGATCGGCGGCCGGGTCCGGCTGATGGCGCGTGCCTGCAAGATCGGGGTCGGCGGGGACCTCGGGCAGGCTCGCCGCATCGATGATCAGGGCCGAGTCGGCCGTCTCACCGAGGTCGGCGACCGTGTCACCGAGATCGGAACGCCGACCGTCGATCTCGATGATGCCCTCCCAATCGGGACGGAGGCCGAGGGCGACGTCGTGGACGAGGCCGACCACCGACACGCGCGAGGCCGGGTCGAGGCCCTTCAGCCACGTGATTCGAGGGTGAAGTGGAAGCGGGAATCCCAGAGGAGTCGGTCGCAGTTCGACGAAGCGCATCGGGGACCTATCGGCACGCACCGTGAGCGATCAAGTGGCTCGGATCAGGATTCCGCGTCCGCTTCCCCACCATGGGCGTTCGGATCGGCCGTCGCCGCGAATCCGCCCACGAAGCCCTCGACGAAGGCCCGACCGCCTTCCACGACCTCGGCGAACGCGTTCGGGTCCTCGACCACTCGTTCGGTCACCTCGAGCAGGCGCCGGAGCGAGGCGATGACCGCACCCGCCGCCTCTCGGACCTCGTCGAGCGGGGACTCGTCCGCCGGGAGGTCATCGGGCTCGTTCACCCGCCGCGAGACTCCACGTAGCGGGTGAAATCGTCGAGCGCGGTGCGCACGATGCGGGCCTCGGCCCGCCGCTTGACGAAACCGGGAAGCGGAACCGAGAGATCGACGGCCAGGTGGTAGACCACCTCGGTGGCGCCGGAATCGGAGGCCACCGGCAGGAACTCGTATTCGCCGTCGAGGCGCCGGGTGACGTCACCGCGCTGGAGCCGCCAGGCGAGCCGACGGGGGTTCGCGCCGTAGAAGTAGCGAAGGGTGTAGGTGGTGCTGCGGCCCATGGCTGCGGCCCGGAACTCGACGTCGACGGCGCGGCCGTCGTCGTCTCGCGACAGGATCCTCGCCATCTTGATGTCGGTCGCCCAATCCGGATAGCGCTCGAAGTCGATCGCCGCGTCGTAACACGCGTCCGGCGATGCGGTCACCGTCGTCTTCTCGGTTGTCTGATCGACCATCGGAACCTCCCAATCGGCGGGCGGACAGACCCTACCGGGCCGCGTCGGTCCGGGGAGCGAACTCGCCGTGACGAGCACACCACAGCCCGGCGAGACCGAGTCCCCACACCGGCACGAGGATGCCGAAGGCCAGACTCGTGAACACTCGGATCGAGGCGGTGACCAGTGCGACCAGGACCTGCACGGCCAGCGATCCCATGAGATGGCGCTGCACGTCACGCGGCGCGGATCCGGCGCCGAAGTAGAGGCCGCCGATACCGATGGCGACCTCTCGGCTGCGTTGCACCGCGATGAGGAAGGCCCAGAACATCGCCGTGCTTCCCCCCGCGAACAGGATCAGCGAGACGATCACCGCAGGCGCGCCGAGTTCGTCGGGGTCGATGGTGGCGATCACGGCCACGACCGCGAACACCGCGGTGCCGGCCCAGGAGGCCCTGATCAGGGAGGAACCGACGCCGTTCACCCGTCCACCATCGCATCGATCGCCGATCGGAGACGGTCAGCGAGGACGTCGTAGCTGAACTCGGTTTCCGCTCGGCGACGGCTGGCCGCCGCCATCGATCGCCGACGGTCGGGGTCGTCGAGCAGGTCGGCGATGGCGCCGGCCACGCCCCTTTCGTCGGTGGGGTCGTCGACCACCAGGCCCGTCTCACCATGGGCAACCGCCTCGTGGGCCCCACCGCTGCGCCCGGCGACCTGGGGCACGCCGGCTGCGGCCGCCTCGACGAACACGATGCCGAAGCCCTCCTGTTCGAGCCCTCCCCACCGGGTGCGGCACAACATCGCGAACACGTCGCCGCAGGCGTAGAGCGCCGGCATGTCGGCATCGGGAAGCCGGCCGAGCAGCGTGACGGGAGCGTCCAGCTCGTCGACGAGGCGCTGGAGCCGACGCTGATCCCGACCACCGCCGGAGATGGCGACGTGCACGTCGGGGTGACGGTCGCGCACGACGAGCGAGGCCCGGATCAGCACGTCCATGCCCTTGCGGGGCACCAACCGGCTCGCCGAGGTGACGAGCGGGCCGTCGACGGGAAGACCGAGCCGGGCACGGGCGGCCTGCTTGCCGGCGTCGTCGAGGGGCACGATCCGCGCGGCGTCGACGCCCGGCGGCACCACGGTGGTGGGAAGGCTCCGGCCGAGCGACCGTTCGGCCTCGGCCGCCGGATAGCCGCCGGCGGCGATCACCCCGGTGGCCGAGCCCAACACCCGGTTCAGGAGCGTGTGGGTGCCGGGAAGGCGGCCGGGGATCGTGACCTCGGCGCCGTGGAGCACGACGCCGTAGGGCCGGTCCAGGTGGGGGCCGATGAGCCCGACGGGCACCGCCGGATCGAGGATCACGAGCTCGGCGTCGTACTCGCGGGCCAGCGTGTTGACCCGATGGGTCAGCACCGGCTGGGGCAGCAGCCAGGGCTCCTTGCTGCGGATCACGGTGAAGTCCTGGGCGGCGTCGAAGTCGTCGGTGCCCGCATAGGGCGTGGTGTGGACCACGACATCGTCGGGCGGCAGTCGACGCCAGAGTTCCCAGAGGTAGCTCTGGATCCCGCCGACCTTCGGCGGGAAGTCGTTGGTCACGAGGAGATGACGCACCACAGCGGCGGACCCTACGCCGTCGACGGGCCCGAGCGCGCGTCGGCGAGCGGGACGACGTCGCGCTCGAGTTCGACCCGCACCATGTCGGCGGTGTCGTCGGCCACGGCCGCGAGCAGCGGGTCGAGGGCGAGGCGACGGGCCGCCCACACGGCATGGGCCCGCACGACCGGTCGAGGGTCGGCGAGGGCGTCGCCCAACGCCGCCGCGACCCGTGGATCGTCGCCTCGGCCGATGTTGCCGAGCACGACGAGCAGGTTCCGGCGCAGGTAGGCGGGGTCGCGATCGGGGATGTACCAGCGGCCCAGCCGGGACATGAGGGCGTCGTCGTCGAGCGCCAACACCTCGAGCAGGGGGACCCAGGCGCCGTCGTCGCCCGCGCCGGAGGGTCGGCGGCGGCGGATCTGGTTCGGCGGGCACACGTCCTGGCAGTCGTCGCAGCCGTAGACGCGGTCGCCCAGGGCGATGCGGAAATCGACCGGGAAGTCGCCGTCGGTCTGGAGAAGCCACGCCAGGCA
Organism: Acidimicrobiales bacterium; assembly: GCA_040219515.1. Classification (NCBI taxonomy): domain Bacteria; kingdom Bacillati; phylum Actinomycetota; class Acidimicrobiia; order Acidimicrobiales; species Acidimicrobiales bacterium. Next base: position 8,994 of record JAVJSI010000011.1, on the reverse strand, counting down.
ACGGGCGGCATCGATCACACCCGGCTCGATGATGGCACCGGTCGGACAGCCCTCGAGGCACTTGGTGCAGGTGCGGCAACCGTCGTCGACCACGGGGGCCTCAACGATCTCGACCGGCGCGTCGGTGAGCACCGACCCGAGCACGACGAGACTGCCCACCCCGGGCACGAGCACGTTGCTGCTCTTGCCCCACCAGCCGATGCCGGCCCGGTGCGCGGCGGCCCGATCGACGAGATGGTTCTGGTCGGCCAGCACGATGGCCCGACTGCCGTCGGCTCGCAGCACGGCCGCCATCGCTTCGAGCCCGTCGCGCAGGGCCGCGTAGTGGTCTTCCCACGAGTAGGCGGCGACTCGTCCCGCCGGCTGTCCGTCCGGTCGACGTGGCGCCAGCCGTTGGTAGTCGTAGGCACCGACGATCAGCGTGGTGGCCCCCGGCAGCGACCGATCCGGGTCGGTCGAGCGGGCCGGGTTGCGATAGGTGAACTGCATCCCCGCATCGAGCCCGCGAGACTTTCGTTCCTCGAGATCGGCCCGTGCCGAGGGAAACGGCGCCGCGCTGGTGGCCCCGACCGCACACAGGCCGGCGCCGAGTCCGATGGCTTCGAGTGCGGCAAGGGTGGCGACCACCTCGCCATCGTGGCACGCCCGACGCGAATTCCCGCTCAGGCGACGCCCGGCCGCGGGGTGAAACGGCTGGCCGGCACCAGCCCGGCGTCGGCCAGGAGCTCGACCGCGCGCTTCTCCTCGGCATCGAGGACGACCGGCGTGCCGGCCTCGTGCCCCACGAGATAGCTGACGACGCAGTCGTCGCACGCATCGGTGTCGCGCACCTCGCACACGGCACAGTCGATCGTGCACGCGGCGTCGTCAGCCGAGGGTTCGGGCCCGGGGAGCAGGTCGTGCGGAAGGTCGGGGACGAGGCGGAGGTGGGAGGGAAGTGCCATGCGACGCACCCTACGAATGGGGTGTGACACCCACTAGATTCCTCGCGTGCCCGCCCCCTCGCCGCCCCCGGTTTCTCGGCGCGCCGCGCTGAAGGTCGGCTCCGGGGGCGCACTCGCCCTCGTCCTCGGCGGTGGGGCCGGATGGCTCGACCGTCGCGGCGGGTCCACCTCAGAGCCGAGCCTCGCCATCGACGCCCTGACGCCGGCCACGTCGCTCCCGGCGACGCCGACGACTGCGCCCACGAGCACCGCGCCCGTGGCCGTCCCCGGGGTCGGCGCGGTCGACGGCTCGATCGTGGCGCTGGGCGAACGGGTGGTGGCGGTCACGGGCGAGCGCGACGTGGCGACCCTGCTCGCGCTGCTCCCCTCCGGCAGTGCTGATTCGAACAGTGTCGGTGCAGGCAGGGTCGATCCGCTCGAACGCGCCGCCGCCCGAGTGCGCGACGACTTCCTCGCCGGCGACACCATCGTGGTCGACGGCTGGGTGCTGGCCGCGTCCGAGGCGCGCGCGGCCGCAGTGCTCCACCTGCTGTGCACGGGCGAGGGTGCCGACGCGTGCTGACCGACGCCCGCACGCTGCCGTCCGGCACCAGCCGCCAGGCCGACGTCTGCGTCATCGGTGGCGGCGCCGCCGGCATCACCCTGGCCCTCGAGCTGCACGGGAGCGGACTCGACGTGCTGCTCATCGAGTCGGGCGGCCGGGAGCAGGACCCCGCCTACCAGGACCTCAACGCCGGCGAGAACATCGGTCGTCCGAGCACCACGCTCGACAGCCCGGTGCGTCTCGACCAGACCCGGCTGCGCTACCTGGGCGGCACCACCAACCACTGGGCCGGGTTCTGTCGCCCGTTCTCGCCCGTCGACTTCGAGGTACGCGACCACCTCGCCGTGTCGGGATGGCCCTTCGGCCCCGAGGAGCTCACGCCCTATCTGGAGCGGGCGGCCGAGTGGGTCCGCATCGGCGGGCCCGACTTCTCGCTCGACACCTGGGTGCCGAGGATGGGCCTGCCCTCGTGGGAGCTCGGATCCGACCGGGTGGAGACCACCGTCTACCAGGTCACGTTCCCGACCAAGTTCGGCGAGCTCTACGGACCCGACCTCGAGTCGGCCACCGATGTCGAGGTGCTCACCCACGCGAGCGTGGTCAACCTCGCGTCCACCGACGGGCGCCGCGTCGAGCGGGTCGACATCCGCACCCTCGACGGCGTGCAGATCGAGGCCACGGCCACCGCCTACGTGCTCGCCACGGGCGGTATCGAGAACGCCCGCGTGCTGCTCGCCTCGACCGATGCCGACCCGGGCGGGCTCGGCAACGGCAACGACATGGTCGGCCGCTACTTCGCCGAGCACCTCCAGATCTACGCCGGCTTCGCCCTGCTCGACGACCATCCCGCCCTCCCCGGCTTCACCGGCACCGATCACACGATCGAGACCGGTCGCCACGCGGGAACGAACCACGGCGCGAAGTTCGCCCTCGGCCTCACCGACAGCCATGTGCGGGATGAGGCGACCACGGGGCTCGAGATCCAGCTCTCGATCGGCACCTACCCCGACGGAGTTCCCGTCTATCGCGACGGCACGCCCATCCAGGCCATCGACGCGCTGCTGCGCGCCGAAGGACGCGAGTTCGGGGCGACCGCCTACGTGCAGGGTCTGGCCGAACAGGCACTCGACCCCGAGAGTCGCGTGATGCTCGACACCACCCGTGACGCCCTGGGCATGCGGCGGGTGATGCTGGACTGGCGCTACAGCCAGGCCGACCGGCGGCGGGCCCTGGACGGCTTCCGAGTCGCGGCGGAGGCGATCGGCGCGGCCGGCCTCGGCCGGGTGCAGCTCGTGCCCGGCGGGGTGCACCCCGATGCCCTCGACAATCTCGTGCGCGACGAACTCGTCTCGGCCTACAGCGCGTCGGCCGCGGCCATCGACGAGGAGAACTTTCCGATCGGCATGGGGTTCCATCACATGTGCACGACCCGCATGGCCGCCGATCCGGCCGAGGGCGTGGTCGACCCCGACTGCCGCATGCACGAGGTCGAGAACCTCTGGATCGGCGGGAGCAGCGTGTTCGCCACCGGCGGTGTCGCCACGCCCACCTACACCCTGGTGGCCCTCGCGGTCCGACTCGCCGATCATCTGAAGGCCGAACTGCTCTAGCCGCGTACTTGACGACGAACGCGCGTTCGTCCATTCTTGGCCGATGCCCGAACAGACGTTCGTCGGAACCCAACGAAGCTTCGACGACCTGGGCACCGCATTGCACGACGTCACCTTCGTGGTGATCGACCTCGAGACCACCGGCGGATCGGCCGAAACCTGCGCCATCACCGAGGTGGGCGCGGTGAAGCTGCGCGGCGGCGAGTGCCTCGGCACCTACCAGACCCTGGTCGACCCGGGCCGGGCGATTCCTCCCGAGATCACGGTGATCACCGGCATCACCCAGGCGATGGTGATGCGGGCGCCGCGGATGGAAGCGGTGATGCCGTCGCTGCTCGAATTCATCGGCGACGCGATCGTCGTCGGCCACAACATCCGCTTCGACCTGGGGTTTCTCAACGCCGCTCTGACCCAGCAGGACCGACCGCGGCTCACCCAGCGATCGGTCGACACACTGGCGTTGGCCCGTCGTCTCCTGCGTGACGAGGTGCCCAACTGCAAGCTCGGCACCCTCGCCGATCGCCTTCGGCTGTCGCACCGCCCGAGCCATCGGGCCCTCGACGACGCCCTGGCCACCGGTGATCTGCTCCACGCTCTGCTCGAGCGCGCCGGGTCCCTTGGCGTCACCGGCCTCGACGATCTTCTGCTCCTGCCGAAGATGGCGGGGAGCGCCCACGCCAAGAAGCTCCCCCTCACCGATGATCTCCCGCGCGCCCCCGGCGTCTACCTGTTCATCGACAGCCGGGGCGAGGTGCTCTACGTCGGCAAGGCCGCCAACCTGCGGTCGCGGGTCCGCAGCTACTTCTCCACCGACGAGCGTCGCAAGGTGGGCCAGCTCCTGCGCGAGACCCGGCGCATCGACCACCACGTGTGCCGCAACGGGCTCGAGGCCGCCGTGCTCGAGCTCCGGTTGATCCACCGCCATCTCCCCCGCTTCAACCGCCAGGGCACCCGATCGAGCAAGTACCCGTATGTGAAGCTCACCCTCGACGAGCGATTTCCCCGGCTGTCGGTGGTCCGCGCCGTGAAAGACGACGGCGCGCTCTATCTCGGACCGGTCTCGTCCACGAAACGGGCCAAGCGGGTGATCGAGGCGATCGAGTCGGCCGTGCCGATCCGGCGCTGCACCGCCCGATCGACCCGGTCGACCTCACGACCCACGTGCGCGCCGGCCCAGATCGGCGTGGCCGCCTGCCCCTGCTCCGGTGCGATCAGCGACGACGACTACGCCCGGGTCGTCGACGACCTCGTCGACACGCTGACGAAAGACCCGGGCCGGCTGCTGGCGCCACTCGACGAGCGGATCGAGATGCTGGCCGCAGCCGAGCGCTACGAGGAGGCCGCCGACGTGCGCGATCGAGCCGAGGCTCTGGCGGGGGTCCTGCGCCGCACCCGGCGATTCGATCTCCTGCGGCGGGCCGGCCGCGTGCGGGTGTCGATCGGCGAGGCGTGGGCCGAGTTCGACCGAGGGCTCCTGGTGGCGTGTGGCGCCCACGGCCGGCAACCGTCGCTGTGGCACGAGGGACTGGCCATCGCCCCTCCCCACGCACCGCCGCCGAGATCGGGCCGCCTCCCCGTGCCCGGCCGCGACGAGGCCGACGAGCTCCTCACGATCGTCGCGTGGCTCGACCGCCACGCGGCCGACGTCCGGCTCGACTCGGTCAGCGGCGTGTTGGTCGAGCCGCTCCCCCGCCTTCCGTCCTATGCACCGCAGGGGAAGAGCCCGGCCCGGCGGACCACCGATCGCACCGGCGTGGACTCGCTCAGGCGCCCACGAACTGGGCTCGCGGCCCCGGCCGCTGGGGCGACTTCGCGGACTCGACGAACACCTTCGTGAGACGTTCCGCCTCCACGCCGCAGCTGTAGAGAAACCCCTGGTGATAGTGGATGCCGAGGCTGATCAGCTTGTCGGCCTGCCACGAGGTCTCGACGCCCTCGGCGACAACCACGAGGCCGGCCGCGGACGCGATGCGCGAGACCGCCTCGACCACCGCCTGGTCGATGGCGTCAGAGGGCAGTTCTGTCACGAAGACCCGATCGATCTTCACCTGGTGCACGACGTCGTTCAGACGCTTCAGATGCGACATCGTCGTGCGGCCGGTGCCGAAGTCGTCGAGCGACAGACGCACCCCCATCTCGGCGATCTGCTCGAGGACGGGCAGCGAGCCCGTCAGGTGCTCGGTGACCAGGTCCTCGCTGATCTCCAGGCACAGTTGACGGGCCGGGAGCCGCGCCCAGGCGAGCGTGTCGGCCACCCGGCCCGGAAACGACGCATCGAGCAGCTGGTGCTCGGAGATGTTGACGTTGATGCTCATGTCCCGACAGCGGGGATCGAGCAAGTTCCATTCCGCCGCTTGCGCGCACGCCTCCCGCAACACCGTGTCCCCGATCCGGCCCATGAGGCCGGCCTCCTCGGCCACGGCGAGGAAGTCCTTCGGAAAGAGCAAACCGTGTTCGGGGTGCTGCCAGCGCACCAACGCCTCGGTCGAGTACAGCGCCTTGCGCTGGGTGTCGATCACGGGCTGATAGTGCACCACGAGCTCGGAATCGAACGCCGCCGAGAGCGACTGCTCGATCTTCAGCTGGGCGAGCAGGTTCGACCGCACGCCGGTGTCGAAGACCGAGATCCGGCACTTGGTCCGTTTGGCCTCGTACATCGCCGCGTCGGCGTCTCGCACCAGGTCCTCGGCCGTGACCGACGTGTCGATCGAAGGATCCCAGATCGCCACGCCGATACTGGGCAGGATCGCCAGATCGCCGCCGTCGACCGAGAACGGCTCGCCGAAGGCGGCCAACATGGACTCGGCCACACGGGAGATCGACTCGGGTTCCATCAGCCCATGGCAGATCACGACGAACTCGTCGCCGCCGAAACGGGCGACGACGTCGGCGGTCCGCACCGAGTCGCGCAGCCGGTCCGCCACCGCAATGAGCAGATCGTCACCGGCAGTGTGGCCCAGGCTGTCGTTCACGACCTTGAAGCGATCGAGGTCGGAGAACACGACACCGACGCAGGTGTGGCTGGACTTCGCCCGGCTGATCGCCTGCGACAGCGCCTCCATCAGGCCCGAGCGGTTCAGCAGACCGGTCAACGGGTCGTGGCGGGCCCGATACTCGCTCTCTTCGAGATGAGAGACGGTCGAACGACCGAACGTGCGCTGCAGCAACGAGACGCCGCCGGCCAGAACCGCCGCGGTGCCGGCGCCGATGATCACGCCCTCGGCGCGCGACTCGAAGATCACCAGCGCAGCAGCCACGCCGCCGAGCATCGCGACGAGCGACACGATCGTCGGAGAAAGCAGGAGCCAGCGGACCACAAGATCCCATCGGCGGCGGTTCGTTGATCTGGAGGGGCTGAACGGCCCGTGTTCACGCAGCCAGTGCCGCGACCTTCGCCGCCGCGCGGCCGTTGTCGATCGCTGCAGCAGCGGCCTCGACCCCGGCCGGAAGGTCCTCGACCAGGCCGGCCGCCACGAGACCGGCGGCCGCATTCAGGACCACGATGTCGCGCTTCGGACCCGGCTCGCCGGCGAAGACGCGCCGGGCGATCTCGGCATTCACCTTCGCGTCACCCCCGGCGAGGTCGTCGGTGGTGGCCCGAGCCAGGCCGACGTCGATGGCATCCACTCTCAGCTCCGTGATCTCACCGTTTCGTAGCGAGAGCATCTTCGACGGCCCGGTGGTGGTCAGCTCGTCGAGGCCGCCCTCGCCGTGCACCACGAGTGCGCGGGTGGACCCGGTGGCCTCGAGCACCCGGATCATCCGTTCGGCGATGGACCAGTCGGCCACCCCGATCACCTGTCGTGAGAGGCGGCCCGGGTGGCTGAGCGGTCCCAGGATGTTGAACACCGTGGGGATCCCCAACTCGGCTCGCACCGGTCCGACGTGGCGCATCGCCGGGTGGAACGTGCGGGCGAAGGCGAACCCCACGCCGTGGTCGCGCACCTGCGCCTCGAGCGCGTCGGGCGCCACGTCGACATCGATGCCGAGCTCCTCGAGCAGGTCGAAGCTGCCCGAGGTCGACGACGCCTTGCGGTTGCCGTGCTTGCAGACGGTGGCCCCGGCGGCCGCAGCAACGAACGAGGCCATGGTCGACACGTTCAGGGCATGTTTCCGGCGGGTCGGTGCGCCGCCCACCCCGACGATGTCGATCGTGTTCTCGGGCACCGAGAGCGGCGTGGCGGCGTCGATCATCGCTCCCTGGAGGCCGGTCAGCTCCTCGACGGTCTCGCCCTTGATCCGCAGGCCGACGATGAACGCGGCGATCTGGGCATCGGTGGCGTCGCCGCTCAGGATGGTGGCGAGCACGGCCCGAGTCGCCCCGGCCGAGAGGTCGTCGCCGTTCGCGAGCGTGCCGAGAATCTCCGACCAACCGCCGTGGGCGTCGAGTGTCGTCATTCGAAGGACCGTAGCGCGCCGGTAGCATCGCCTCGTGCTCGAATCGTTGAACCGATCCGTGGTGATGGCCGGCGCCATGATGACGCTGCTGATCGCGGTGCCCGCAGCAATCGTCACCGCATGGTTGTCCGACGACGGCGCCACCGACGAGTCCAACTGGACCCTGCTCGCCCTGCTGGCGATCGTCATCGCCTACCTGCTGGGCGGCGCATTGGCCGGGCGGGCCGAGCCGACGATGCCCTTCACCAACGGTGCCGCCGCAACCCTGCTCGCCTTCGTCATCATCCAGGCCGCCGGCATCATCCTGCGCCTCACCCGCGGCGACGACGTCAACCTCATCGCCCTGGTCTTCAACGGCCTGCTCGCCGCCTCGTTCGGCACCTTCGGGGCCTGGTTCGGCGCCCGCTGGGCGGCCCGCTACCCCTCGCGCCGGCCGTAGACTCGTCCGCGGTGGCGGGGAGCCGACTGGATGGCCGCGGCGCACTTCGGTGCGTCGAGGAAAGTCGGGGCTCCGCAGAGAAGGGTGCTGGCTTGCGCCAGTCGAGGTGACTCGCAGGAAAGTGCCACAGAAAACAGACCGCCGGCCCGGTTCGCCTGGGTCGGTAAGGGTGAAACGGTGCGGTAAGAGCGCACCAGCACCCCGGGTGACCGGGGTGGCTAGGCAAACCCCACCCGGAGCAAGGTCATACAGGGAGAGGGCGTCTCGTCCGCAGACACTCCCGGGTAGACCGCACAGATGGATGGTCATCCACGGCGACACCGGCTTCCACCCGGTGTCGCCCGGACAGAACCCCGCTTACAGGTCGACTCCCCGCCACCACCTGGAAAAGAGTCGAAACACGTCGCCACTCGGGGTGAGTCCGAGTCCCCCGCGTGGTTTCTCGAATGCGCTGCCGCCGGGTACTTTGGCCGGCCATGGATTCTCACGACAAGCGCATCGTTGGCCGATGGCTGCTCCCGTCCCCGATCTTCTGCAATTGGAACGTACGCCGGCGCGCCCTTCGCCGACGGGAGACCTACATCGAGGCCGAGATCATCGACCTTTCAGTCGCTGGAGCCCTCGTCCGCACGTCTCGACCGGACCCGCGACGCCGTGGCGACGAAGTCGTCTTACGTAGCGGCGACCGGCACGCCGTGGTGAAGGTCCGATACACCAACAGCAGTCACACCGAGTTCGGTGTCGAGTTTCAGGGGCGCAGCCAGCTACGTGACGAGCTCCTCGACCATCTGGAGAGTGTCCTGCCCGACGGAAAGGACCGCCGCCGCTACTGGCACTCCCGCATGCCCTGACCCACCCGAGGCAACCGGTCGGCGGTCCACGGAGCGTTCCATCGATGGCACCGGCGCTGATGTTGGCTGTCATACCCTCTCGGTATGTTTCGTGTATGGAAGTTTCGGAGCTGGACGACCTTGGCGAAGCGATAGGACTGGCGGCGAAGGTCGACTATGCGCTGCTGCCGGGTGCGGTGGTGCAGGCCGCGGCGGAGAAGGTCCAGAC